>JBMFVP010000061.1:0-8763 GCA_049965935.1 Thermocladium sp. | reverse complement strand
TGTTGTTCCGCTGGCGGATTTTTGGGGAATGGGGGGGCCGACTCACCCCCGCAACCCCAGTGGAGGCGAGTAGCACCCATGAATGGGGTGTAACCCTCCAGACCCCGGGGAACCCCCGCCCCTCAAGGCGGGGAGGAGGTCAGAGGAATAAATTTTGAGTCCCATTAAAGAACCCGCATCAAAGAATAAAATTACAGGGATTTAGTTCCACTACTCAGGGGGATACTTGGACTTAAGTATTCTCATGAATTCCCTCATCCATTGAGGGTGATCGGGCCACGCTCGTGCGGATACCATTACTCCATCAACGACGGCCGCTCCATCAATGAAGACGCCGCCCGCGTTCTCCACGTCGGGCTTAAGCGCTGGATACGCTGATGATTTTCTGCCCTTTAATTCCCCAGCAGCCGCCAGTATCAGTGGCGCATGGCATAGCTGTGCAACGGGTTTATTCCGCTCAAAGAAGTGCTTTACTATTCTCTGGACATCTGGGTCGTTTCGTATATACTCCGGCGCCCTGCCTCCCGGAATCACCAATGCAACGTAATCCTCCGGGTTTACTTCCTTGAATGCTAGATCGGCCTTAACTAAATACCCCGGCTTCTCGGTATAGGTATCGAAGCCGGGCACAAAGTCATGCACTACCGTTTGAATCATTTTCCTGCTGGGCGCAGCTATGTGAACCTCATACCCCTCCTCCAATAACCTCTGGTAGGGATAGAGAACCTCAAGGCTCTCCCCGGCATCGCCGGTCAGGATCAATACCTTGTGCTTAGCCATATATAATTTACTTGAATTGTATTAATAAACTTTTCAAGGGAAGATCTTACATTGGCCTCAATTAATCTCATCTTGTTCCTTCAAAGTGAGTTGCGGCGGGTTTCTCAATTTGAGTTATTATTTCGAAATCACGATTGCTCCAGTTGATGTTACCAGAACCATGTCCTCTATTCTGACTCCAACTCTATCCTTTATATAGACGCCCGGCTCTATTGTTATTACCTGGTTTTCCCTAAGCACGTCATCACTGCTTGGGCTGATGAATGGCCTCTCATGAACTTCAATCCCCACGCCGTGGCCTAGGCTATGCATGAAATACTTCGATAAACCGTACTCAGCCAATACTTTCCTGGCAACTGCATCGACATCACTTGCCTTAATGCCCGGCTTAATTGCCTTTATTGCTTGATCGTGAGCGTCCTTTACTGCGCTATAAACATCCATCGCTAGCTTATCGCTTTCCTCGAGCAGCATAGTGCGAGTTATATCTGCGCAGTAAAGCATATACCTAGCCCCTACGTCCATGACCACCGCTTCCGTGTTCTGAATCACCTTATCGCTATAGGTGTGGTGCGGCTTGGCTCCATTTCCTCCGGATCCTATTATTGGCTCGAATGCCACTCCATTGCTTCCCTTCTCTATCATGTGCCTATACATGGATGCGGCCACATCTCGCTCCCTTCTCCCGCTCAATCCCTCTTCCAGCACATCCCTAATTGAGTCTAGAGTTATCTTGGCGGCGCGGCTCATTAATTCAATCTCTTCCTGCGTCTTTATGCTCCTTATGTCGCTCAACTCATCGCTAACATCGATTATGGCTGCATTTGGGGCCTTGCCCCTAATTTCACTGGTTAACCAATTGCGTGCCTCGTCTGTTGCTATCACTTTATTTCCATTGCCTATTATCATGTTAAACAATGCATCCCTGCCTATCATTTCAATATCCTCTGGAGCACTTATGCTGTAGGAAGCATAACCAATCACCTTCACTTCATCATTCTGAAGAATTTCCTTGGCTCTATAATAATCCAGGACCGGAACCACCGTGGTTATGCCGTCTCGATTTATTATGGTCAGGATCCCATCCTCATAATTAAGTAGGTACCCCATATTTGAGGAATTCATTAGTATTAATTCATCAGCTCCCTTCTCGTTGAGCAGCTTCATTAATGAGTCAAGCTTCTGCTTAAGCATAGATCTGGAAGCAACTCATTGCTTTAATTTTTTCTTCTTTAACCATTTTAGATTAATCCCTGCGTTTCCCCGCTATGAAGTCCTCAACCCACTCCCGTGCAGTATCCGGTGGTGCATGTATTGGAGGATTCTTGAATGCCCACGCCGCGACGCTATATATGGGTCCGCCTATTTCCCGGTCAAGCGCTAACTTAGTTAATCTAAGCACGTCCACCGTTATTCCAGCATTGTTCCAGGGATCGTGGACCTCCAGCATAACCTCCATTCTAATGGGAACCCCTGCGAGACCTTGCGCCTCTATGAGGGTGTGGGCGATTTTCCTGCTTTTTAGGAATGGTATATAGGCGACGGGCGATATGTATGCATCAAATTGCTGATCCTCCGCCATCCTCTTAACTGCCTCTGTCTTAGTCTTCTCTTTCTGTCCCTTCCTATAGGACAAATTAAGGAAGTCAGGGGTTCCACCGACGTTTATTTGATACGTATCCACTATCTTGACCCCCCTTATCTCAAGCAGGTGAATCAGCGTTTTGTGAAGCACGGTAGCCCCTATCTGGTTCTGTATATCATCCCCCAGGAGCGGTAGGTTCGCGTCCTTGAACTTGGATTGCCACTCCTTGGATACCGCTATTTGGGATGGCATGGCATTTATATATGCAGCTCCAGCCCTAAGCGCTGCCTCGCCATAAGCCTCGCTTGCCTTCTGTGAACCCGTCGGTAAGTAACTGATCAGTATCTGTGCATCGCTTGCCTTTAATTCCTTCACCACATCATCTAGGCTTCCCTCTATCGTGGGCACCGTGGTTCCCCGCAATTCTGGAGCAATGCCATCGAGGAGGGGCCCGGCCTTAACGGTTACCCCTGTTTTACCCACATCGGTTACCTTATAGGCATTATTCGGTGGAGCAAATATGGCTTCTCCCAAGTCTTTTCCAACTTTTCTAGCATCTACATCGAAAGCCGCCACCACTTTTATGTCCTGTATTCGATACCCATTAATTGTCCTATAAGCCACCCCCACCGGCTCCTCATCATTATTAGAGTAGAAGTAGAGTCCCTGTACTAGAGCTGATGCGCAGTTGCCTACGCCCGCTATAGCCACTTTTATGTTTGTTTTCATGGTTTTCCATATTAACGATTATTAATAAATTTTACTATTAATGGCCGTTAATATAACTCCATCCCCCTGAAACCTAAAAACCCGCGCACTCAGCCTATGAAGATGGGAATCTTCGTATCAGTGGAGGGCATTGACGGCAGCGGCAAGACAACAATAGTCAACGCCGTCGCTTCAAGCCTAAGGCAACGAGGCATCAAAGTGTATACCACCAAGGAACCATCCAACAGCGAAATAGGCAAGCTAATACGCTCCTGGGCACTGAAGAAAAACACCCCAATGCCGCACCCATCCATATATGCGCTCCTCTTTGTGGCTGATAGAACCATGCATTACATGAATGAAGTATCGCCGTCGCTCCTCAGGAATGATGTCGTGATCAGCGAGAGATACATGGAATCCACCATCGCTTACCAAGGCGCCCTAGGAATCTCGCTTGATTGGTTAATTCAATTACACAAATATGTTCCCCCCGCCGACCTAGTCATAATACTGGACATAGATGTGGAGACGGCAATGCTGAGACTCGAGACCCGGGGGGATCTTGAGGTCTTTGAGAGAAGATCCCTACTGAATGGAGTGAGAACAATATTCCTCGAGAGGGCCCGGGCAATGAGGTACCCAGTAATAGACGCATCGAGAAGCGCCATAGACGTGGCCAGGGACGTCGAGACAATCATAATGCAGAGACTCAGTGCCCGTGGCGCACAAAATGAGTGATCACAATCATTAACGCAAAGACAGCTCCCACCGCCACTGCGCCCATTACGGCCTCGGCCCCCACTCCTCCCTGGTTCCCAATTGGGGCACTGGATACTGCGCTTGAATTCAAGAGCGAGAGCAGCGCCTCCTCATCAACCACCGCCGGTAAATTAATGATATAGGTCTGCGTTATTACGACATCCAGAGAGTAAGGTGCAGTAGCGTTAATAATTAAGTAATGCATGGCTTCGCTTCGCAGGGCATTCAGGCTGCTTAGCTCATACCTGTACCTGGCAATCATTAATGATGCATTAGCCCTCTGGGCTCCTATGCTATTGTTAATGGCCAGACGAAGATCAAGCATCGTTGTGCTTATGTTGAGGTACATGTGAAGCACTCCTATCGATGCATTCTCCATCTCCACCGCGCTTCTCATTAATGCAGCCGCATCTCCAGTGGCATTGCCATATAGGGGCTTCGCCAAATTAACTGCATTGGTTGCATTAATCAAGCCAGCATGGAGCGCGGCAACCGACGAGTTCAATGCTAACTGTGCATCGCCTAGAGCCAGGTAAAGAATATGGAGGGAGGCATTGGTTCCCGATAATGTATCGCTTATATTGGTTAGGGTTGAGGATAATTGGCTCCCCCTACTGCTTAACTCATTGCTTACAGCGGTTAATTCGGCCTCCATTGTCGCTAGTTCCGAGTTAGTTATTGCAATGTTTTGCCGCACGCCATTAAGCTCGATCAATAATAATCCCAGGGTAGTGCTTATTGAGACTTTAGCCGCGGAGAGCGACGCCAGTATTGCTGTCCGCTGCGTGGCGTTAATTGATGATTCATTGACTAGCGCCTCCAAGTAATTTATTTCCGTTGTCAAATTATCATAGGTGGATAGCAATGCCTCATACTGAGTCTCCACTGTTGCCGATAATTGTCTCAACATGAATTGCGCGCTGCTTAGCGTGGAGTTAGCTGCATTGATGACTCCATTGGCGTAAATCATATCCGACACCGTTTCTTTCTGCAGCTCATTTATTTCCCTAATTATGTTGCTCACATTATTCATTACTTGCCTAATCGAGTATCTGAGGCTGGGAATTGTTGAGTTCAACTGAGAGAGGGCTAGATACTCTAGTTGGAGTGCCCCCCTTAACTCCTCTGCTTGTAATTGTAGTAGTCTCTCTATTATCATGGTTTCATTAACTTGATTCGCGGAGTACTTGAACGCATTGGCGGTGTAGTTGAGAAGCGTGGATAATCCATATAACTCGCTGAGTAGCCTAGTGGAATTGTTGAGGAGCGCCCCATACTCCTCGTAATTGCTTAATTGGCTTAGTGTGGAGTTGAGTCTAGCAATGGCCTGGGTTAAGTAAGTCGAGTACAGTCCAGTATCTAGGGTTGAGACTATTACCACGGGCTCCAGCCTAATGCTTCTCCATGGCCCCAGATTCGTCACTAGGTAATTAATGGACAGGTTATAATTATCCCCAGTCTCCCAATAAACGAGACTGGTTGAGCCCAGGGAAGCGAATCCACTGGGCGGCTCGCTGTATGTATAGGAAAGACCGCTCTGCTTAACTAGGTATATGCTAGTGGTGGGGGGAACGGGAGCGGCGTTAATTAATCCAATGCTTAATTGAATTAAAGTGCCATTGCCCCCATTGATCACCGTGGAGTAATGGGGAGTGGAATTAACGTAGAGGGACTCATTTAGGTTCATTATG
Source organism: Thermocladium sp. (assembly GCA_049965935.1). Classification (GTDB taxonomy): domain Archaea; phylum Thermoproteota; class Thermoprotei; order Thermoproteales; family Thermocladiaceae; genus Thermocladium. Next base: position 3,240 of record JBMFVP010000061.1, on the reverse strand, counting down.
TTAATGGAGTAGAGGGGATTAGTGAATTGAACCTCCTCGCTTGTTTCCCCGTAAGGCGGCACGGTGATGCTCCAGTAAACCACGTCACCATTAATTGTGGCATTCCCACTGGCGTAACTAATAGTGGAGTACGGAGGCAACCTGAACCCAATCACTAATGGCTGCGGTGAGCTTGAGTTACTGACGGCCTGCATCCCGTAAGTAATGACGGCACTAGCCCCCTGTCCCGGAGTGTAAGTGATTTGATAATTAATTGTGTATGTAATTGAGAATCCAGCATGAAGAGTTAGCCCTACGCTAATCGCCGCCAAGAAAACTAGAAATGCTATTGATCTCGGCCTCAATCTTATTCACCTCATCCACAGCGCTCGCTCTCTTCTGTGCTAATAAATCTATATCCAAGCACCTCCTATACATTGATGCCACTCTCCTCACATCAACATCCTCCATTAAGTGCTCCACGGCGCCCCCCTCCAGCAAGCGTCCGCTCCTAAGGGTCACTATCCTTCCCCCAATTCTAGCCACCTCAGGATTGTGGGTTGCTATTATGAAGGTCTTCCCCAGGGCATTCATTGCCTTAATTAAGGATAGAAGCTGAGCGGCGCTCGCGGCATCTATGGCCCCCGTCGGCTCATCCATTATCACGAAGGAGGGATTCATGCTTATGGCCCTCGCCACTGCCACCCTCTGTTGCTGGCCCCCCGATAATTGGCTCGGCTTATTGCTCGCGCGATCCCCCACCCCCACCAGATCCAGGAGGAGCCTGGCCTTGGTTTCCGCCTCATCCCTAGTATAGAGACCGCTCATGAGCATGGGCAACTCAACGTTCTCCAACGCAGTCAAGGTCTGCAGCAGGTTGTATTGTTGAAACACGAATCCCACTCTCCTTAGCCTGAATCCAGCTAATTCATCCTCATCCAGCCCCGTCACGTCGATTCCCTCCACAATCACGCGGCCACTGGTTGGCTTATCCAGCGTACCCATTATATTGAGTAGAGTGGTTTTACCGCTGCCGCTGGGCCCCATGAGTATGAGTATCTCCCCTCTATCTATGGATAAGTTAATATCAGTGAGCGCATCCACGTATATGGACTCGGATAAATAATACCTCTTGCTTATATTGATTAATTCAATGACAGCCACGGGCGGCCCCAAGTAATTTGCCTAATAAAAATCTTCGCATGAATTAGCAATAATGAATTGAGGAGAGCTTTAAAGGGGCTACGGTGGGCGAATCAGCATGGAGGTAAAGGATCCCCAGATAGCCATAGCTGCACATAGTGGCCCCTACCCCCAGGAAGCAGAGGAGCAGGCCCGCGCATTCGTGAGGGAAGTATCTAAATGTAGCCCAACCCTGATGTTGGGGGGTTATTGGGGCCTAATGAAGGTTGTGGTGGATGAGGCCGCCGCATTAGGCCTAAAGACAGTGCTTATACTTCCCATGGAGCATGAGGCGGTGGAGCCCCCCAGGGGAGTCATATTGATAAGGACAGGCATGGAGTATAGAGCTAGATCAGTGCCACTGGTGAGAAGCAGTGACGCGTTAGTTGCCTTGGGCGGTGAAGTCGGTACAATTATAGAGGCGCTGATGGCCTATGCAATGGGTAAACCAGTGATAGTGCTCACGGGCCTCGGATTCTCAAGCGATAAATTGAGGCTAGCTTTTCCAAATGCATTCGATAAGAGAATGGCTGCGCAGGTCACGTACACGGATGACGTAAAGCTCGCGGCCCAATCGGCTTGCAGTGGCCACACAATTCATCGCGATGCATCGAGTTGGAGAGGCGAGGACGTGTAGCGCAGCGCGGGGTTAGGCTTAACAATTTTTAAAATGCTTTTCCAGAGCCGGATCGTGCTTTGGCTCCTCTTGACGACGGGGGCATGTAATTTGCGGTGCCAGTACTGCGGTGGGTCCTTTGAGAGCAGGGTAGTTCCATATAAAACAACATATGACTTGGATAAGTTGAGGTCATTAATGCGAAGCGACCCGGAGCCAACTGTCATATTCTATGGCGGTGAGCCGCTTCTTAATCCTGGATTCATAATGAGGGCCATGGATTCCTTGCCCGCCGCGCGATGGGGCATCCAAACAAATGGCTTCTTCGTGGATCTCCTTCCGGATAGGTATTGGGAGAGGATGTCGGTTGCACTATTATCAATTGATGGGCGGCGAGAAGTAACTGACGCCAATAGGGGAAGAGGCGTGTATGATAGGGTTTCTCAATCGCTAAATAAGTTAAGGAGGTTTAGGTTGAAGACTATCGCCCGAATGGCCGTGACCAGCCTAACTGATATATACGTGGACGTGAATCACTTGTTTGAGTTAGGGTTTGACCAAGTTCATTGGCAGCTAGACGTGATTTGGGGCAGGAAATGGGATGTATGGGGTTGGGCCTCCGCTAATTACCTCCCAGGCGTGAGAAGTCTCGTCAACCTATTCCTAGCTAACCTAGAGAAGGGGCGAGTCCTCGGCATAATACCAATACTTGGAGTACTTAGCGCGCATTTCTTTGAGCCCTATAAGGCATCTCCCTGCGGCGCTGGCTACCGCTCAGTGGCTGTTTCCACGGATGGGAGAGTGCTAGCGTGCCCCATAGCAGTTAGAGAGAGGTGGGCTGTACTGGGCCACGTGGACTCCGGGTTCAAGTTAATGGAGCCAGACCTCCCTGAACCATGTGCATCCTGCGAGTATAGGCGATACTGTGGGGGCAGGTGCCTCTATGCAATAAAGGAGAATTATTGGGGAAAGGATGCGGAGAAGGTTGATGTAATCACGAAGGAAACCATTAAGTCAATACTAAGCATAGTGCCTGCAGTGGAGCAATTGATTAGGGATGGAGTGATAGCTAAGGAGTCGCTCAAGTATGATCCAGTGCTGGACTCAACGGAGGTAATACCATAGCGAAGCACTTAAAAATAGGGAATTAATCGACCAAGCTTGAAGCCGGGTCGTCTAGTGGTCAAGGATGGTGGGCTCTGGACCCATCGACCCCGGTTCGAATCCGGGCCCGGCTATGAAAACATCATTCCCTAGCCATTCTGGAATTAAGGAGACCCATCATTGCCATTTACGGAAAGCTTAAACTCATCACCCTAACCACAGAGGGTGGCATAGTTGACTGCGCCCTACTGGACCTGCATCAAGTAAGTAACGAGCTAGGCGATAAATAACTTGCTACATAATTAAGGATGGCATTAAAGCATCGGCACTGGATCACAATTCAATATATCAATGGTTCT
>JBMFVP010000060.1:0-9116 GCA_049965935.1 Thermocladium sp. | reverse complement strand
ATCATGATCCAAGTAATGTAATAAACATTTATAGACATCGCTGAGATTAACAGCATTAATTTTAATACTTATTAAGTCATTAAAAATGCCACTATCCTTTAAGTCATTATATAGATGATTGGAAATTTTAAGAAATGGATTATCTATGGAATTATCCTTATCGTCGGTCAAGATATGGCTACAATAATCTGTAGCCTTACCGCTGAGGGCCCACGTTGATATACAGTCATATACCTTCTTAAAATTCTCATTAATCTCCTTCTCGATTTCCGTTACGTCTTTAAAATCATCCCTAGGCAATAATAATGTTATTGAACCAGGTATTATGGGCTCCTTAATTAAGAGATTATTCACATCCATTCCTTCACTGGGCTGATTTATTTCGAATATCGTCTTGAGATAGAAATTATATATAACGTTAGCCAAAGAGCCGCTGTAATTATAGTTATCCCTAAGCTTATTGAGTAGAGTTATGTGGTATATAGGGTTTAATCTGAGCGTTGGTCTAACAATTATATCTGGTCCATACTTCCATACTAAGGGCCATACTGTTAACCAGGCAAGCATTGATACTAACCAACTACCAGCCCAAAAATCGCCTGCCTTTCTGGCTGAATTGACTATTCTTTGAATGCTCGGTATATCTACATCAACTAAGTAACCGCCAATATCGCCACTAGGCCCTAACATATTCACGACTGCAGCAGCTGCATAATCATGGTCAAAAACCGTGTGTGTTGGAACTCTAGTATCGGCTAAGCTGGGCGGCAATTCATTATTGATCCAGTTTAGCTCATAAAGCACATATAGTGCATGATAGATAATTCTGGCCTTTTCATCATTGTTGAAACCTTTAACCTTACTATAAATATCATCAGTGATCTTCCTCAATTCTTCGATATATGCTTTAACTTTATTGCAATCAATATTATCGGGCAGGTCTATGGAGTGTTCTGGATCAAATATATTATGCAACTTATTATACTTAAAGATACCTTTGTTATCACCCTCTATATTATTAAGCAGCCATCTATCCATTAATGCCGAAATTACATCTGCCTCCTTAACTAGTTTATAGGCTGGGTCATTCTTATCATTCATGTCACCAAATGGATCCGTTAGGCCTAAATGATACCATATTGATGCTGACTCCTCCTCATGAGCGTCAGTGTTAAGATGCCACCCCTCTGTACATCTGCCTTTACCTGTGATTATCCACATCTTATTTGGTGGATCGTGTAGTAGAGCCCAAGCCTTGGCCTTGAAAAAACGACTAGAAACACTGCTCATTATATAATGTAACTATCTTGCTTTTTAAATATTAAGTTGCAATAAATTTGTTATTGCAACGTAAAGCTTTAAAAGTTATACAAAGCAAATATATAATGAACCAATACGAAGTGAGGAAGCTATTCTTAATAGAAGCATTAACGCCAATGCATCCGGGTCTTGGCAAGGGTAGTGAAGGATTCGTTGATTTACCAGTTCAAAGAGATGAACTTGGGTTTCCTACAATATGGGCCAGCAGCCTTAAGGGTGCAATCAAGTCCTCGTTATTATTATCGTGCAATAATAAACAGAATAATATCGATAGGATATCATGTAGAAGAAAGCTTCTATTAATATTTGGACCTGAATCAAATGAGGCATCAACATATGCCTCCGCTATTACTCTCCTTGATGCAAGGCTAATACTAATACCAGCTAGATCGCTTAAGGGAGTGTGGACTTACGTAACCTCACCACACCTCTTAAATTACTTATTAACTTATCTGGATGCCGTTAATGATAATAATAAACTCAGTGATCTCAATAATATTCTCAGCTTCATTAAGAATACTATAGGCAAATCCGCTATAGTTAGTAAGAAGGATATAATGATAGAAGTCGATGGAAAGAATCGTATAGTGCTTAATGAGCAAGAGCTGCCGGCTGAGTATAATGATAAGCTAGCTCTATTTTTTAATCATATATCGCCTGAAATTGCCAGTATAGTTAACGAGCGAGGAATTACAGTGGTCAATGATGACCATATTAACGATATAGTTAGAAAGAGCTTAATGGTGCAACCAAGAATAAAATTAGATTATGCAAGCAAAACAGTTACATCTGGTGGTTTATGGATGGAGGAATATTTGCCGCAGTATACTATAATGGCATCTGTATTAATCTGTAGGAGAATCAAACTAGCTAATTTGAATGATAATAACTTAAATGATATAATAATTAAGTTGGCCGGCAATGATGCGAGAAATGATGATAAAACCAAGGAGGAATTAGCTAACATATATAAGAAATTCATTGAAGAATTGAACTATGCTGATAATGTCCTTAACACAGTTAAGTCGCTGAGTTCAATGATGTTCGGCGGCAAGGAAACAGTGGGTAAAGGTCTGGCTAAGCTTATCTGGATAGGTGATAGAAGTGCAAAAACCTAACGGCTCATTAAACTTGGCAATTAAGTGCATTGATGCCTTGAAACAAGTTTTCAGCAATAATGGCGACGTAATGAAAGGCTTCAGATCCAGGGCCAGGGATGTACCGTCAAGCCTATACTATGATGGAATACTTTACACAATCGCCTATGTGGCTTCAAAGGCCAGCAAAAACAATAAATCTGGCAATGAGTTATTAATGCAAGCCTTTATGGAGAGTGATGTAGCGGCCTTATTCAGGGAGTGGAACAAGAAGGAATATGTTGAGAAAGAGGCATATGAACTCTATGGTGCATGTTTAATGAGAGCACTAAAGGAATTAGCAGAACTGGATAATGCTAAGGACTTAACTGATATATTGAAGATCTTAAACGATTCCGGAACGAGAGTCATCATTGAAGGTAAAGTACTTGAATTTACGGAGTGGCTCAAGAGATTAACTGAGGCTATAGTGCAAGGGTGAATCTGTTTGTCATTTATAGATTTAACACTGACCTTGGACACGCCATTTCTATCAGGGTCAGTTGATCCTGGCAAGATCGATATAGACTGGCCCTTGAGACCAAGCACGGTAAAGGGCATATGGCGCTGGTGGACTAGGGCATTGGTTGCCGGTGTCCTTTTTGAGAGGGGGCTTCTACATGGAGAGCCGCATAAAGATTTCATTAAGATCCCCTCGGATAATGAAGCATCGTATATATCAAGAATTGTAGGTCTAGGCCTAGGGCTTGGATATGCTGGGGAAAACGATTCAAGGGCTTCTTGTTTCAGAATATTTATAGATCCAACGAATCAAAGAAGCTCGTCACCACAGCCTATTATTACTAACGCTAATAAATACCAAAGGTTTAAACTATTAACTGTTGGTGGCAAACGAAGCATTGAATATATTAATAATGCATCCATAACATTAGTTATTGATGAGAATTCGCACTGTACCCTAGAGAGAGAGCAAAAGGAAGCCGCCATGAGCGCCCTGGCGATGAGCCTTAGGTATTCATGCTTTGGGAAGGGTGGTAGAAGGGGGTTAGGATGCTTTAGCGTTAAGGCGTCTGGCCAATACTCAAATATTTTTATTAAGGATGATGAGAAGCTGCTTGAACATGCTCTAGTTACAGCAAGCAAAGCAGTAGATATTGTAATTAACAATGGCAAGCTAGAAAAGAGAAATCTGGATAAGTGTGAGCTGCCGCCAATGCCTGTCATAAGTAGGGGACCTAATTATATTGATTGTACGGAGAATCAGGAAGGGGAAAAAATATTAAATAAGGTATTTAATCCATATATTTTAATTAAGGTGTCTGGTTCCAATTTGCTTGATTCCATTCATAACTTCTTTCTAAGGCCATCTAGAGCTAAGGTGCTCTTTGGCAATTATGGGGCAAGCGATGAATTAAGAAAAAATTATTATGCATGGATATTGGGATTGCCCCGAGAACAAAAAGGCACCGGTTATAGCGTTAACTCGAAAGAGGGAAGACGAGCCTCGCCCATAATGGTGGCTGTGCATGGCAATAATGAAGGTTACATAAGCATATTCACTTCGGCCGATTGGCCAAGAAAAGTGATTTGGAGAGGTGGTTCTGGATTTAAACAAATCGATATTAACGAGACTAAGATAATTGAGGCAACCATAGTAGCAATCCGGGAATTAATGGACTACTTAAGGAAGAAGAATCTACAGGTGAAACAGGTATGGCCCTAGAGATCTTGAATAATATAACTCCATCGCCAATAATTAATATACCCAGTTATTTAAGATTGAAGCTAGTAAGCTTAGTTATGAACTCTAGTACTTATCGCCAAGCCATGGGAGAAGGTAAGCATGAAGATTATGATATGAGGAATTATATTAATCAAAATAATAGGGAAATAATGGAGAAGTTATCCGAATCATATAGGTGCAGCAATGGTATCATCAAGGATATCTTAGGTAATGTTGATCATTGGATAGAGGGGAATATTAAGGCATTGGAGGCATTAGGTTATGCCGTTGCATTTAAGGGCGTTATGATGCTCTTGACTAGGCTATCCATTGGACTTAGCAATCCATACATGGAACCTCTTGAACCCGCAATAGCTTGGGACCCATACTGGAATCTACCATACATACCAGCCTCCTCGCTTAAGGGTGCAATGAGATTCATTGCAGAGAGCAAGGGGAATCCATGCAAAATGGCTTTTGGCAACCTAAATGAGTCATCGTCAATCATAGTATTAGATGCTTATCCAACCTATTGCCTACGTGGTAGTTTAATATCACTTGACATAATTAATCCACATTATAGAGAGACAGAGGGGCGAATAAGCGAGGTCCAATCAAAGCCGTCTCCGCTACCCTTCATTACCGTGTCAAGGGGTGTTGGCTTCAAGATAGCGATACTAGTAGCTAGGAACAGACTCAAGGAGAGAACTATGGCTTGTAATGATCACGATACCAATAATTATATCTATATAAGGACTACTCAAAGCAATTGCGAAAAAGCGTGCACCGAAGATGAACTTAGGAATATAATTGCTGCTGCATTGGAAAACGGCATAGGCGCAAAAACATCACTAGGTTATGGAATATTTGATACAAAATAAATAAAAATAAGTCGCAATAAATTTATAGATGACCACAATTAAGTTATCACTTAAAGGAATAGGACCATTAAAGGAAGGAATAATAGAGTTTCGTGATGGACCTACCTTGCTTTATGGCCCCAATAATTCTGGGAAAACCACTATAATCAGGGCTCTTAATTTAGCACTAAGATTGCTATCTGGTTTTACTGTTTCTACACTTGATATCAGAGAGCTAATTAATAATGAAAGCCGGGAAAGCTCGGTGGAAATAACAATAAATGAACACGCTTACGTGATTAATATTAATGAAAAAAGGATCTCAATTACGGAAGGAAGCCAGGAATTGACGAGTTATCAGGTGGCTGGCCCTAATATAAAACTTATATCAATATTATTGCAGCATTATCCAATATTATGGGTTAAGCCGTGGAGCTTGAGGATTGATGCGCCTCTAGAACAAGGAAATCCTCTGGAGCCATGGGACTTGCTAATGGCCAGTAGTTTAGGAATAATATTGAATTACTATGATATCAGCGATCATGAATCTCGTTTCGCTAATATATATAGCAGCTATATTAAGGAAGTTAATGATACGCTTTCCCAAATAACTGACCATAGAGTTGAGTTAATTAAAAATAATATATTCTTCAAGGATATAAGTCATTACTATAGTTATAACTATACTGCTGATGGTGTTAAATGGATATTCATGATTTCTGCATCCTTAGCTCTCGCTAATTTGCTTAAGAATTTGGAGGAGAATCCAATGAATCCAATAGTAGTCGTAGAAACAATGGAGACGGGACTGCATTATGATTATATAGCTGCATTAATTAACATGTTAAATGAGTATAAGTTCCCAACAATCCTAGAAACTCACAGTGGACTCGCATTGAAACTTGCATATAGAGGTAAGCTACAGTATTATATTATTGAGGATGGCCATATACATTCTGATCTCTCATCATCAACATTATTCAAGAGCGAGATGGCTACATATATAGAGTGATTAATAATGGAATGTGATAGACCGACAATTAATAATGGATCATGTATATGCGATCAGGAATGTTGTATGCTTTATGGATGTAGAGGTGCCTTATTAAATGATGAGCAATTCCAAGAAGAATATCTAAGAAAATATGGCATTCGTAATATTGAAAAAGAAAAAATTAGAATTTGTAGATGTGATGCATTAAACGCAAACAGTAATATCTGTCATACTATGGCCAAAATAGATCCGTGCACTAAAGAAGATCATTGCACTGATAGATTAGATGTATGTATTGCCATTAATAATAGAGTAATAATAATGATAGAATGCAAGTGTGGCATTAATGGAAAACGATACTATGATTCAGTTAAGATAGAGGAATTAATTCATAAATATTTAGAAAAGAAACAAAACGTTATATTAGTGCCTAAAGATTATGTAGAGGTTTTTCGTAAACATATTGATAAAGATTATAAAAATAATGTGCAGGTGTGTAAAGAATGCTAATATTTGAGCTTCAAAATTATAATAATTTTAGTGATATAATCAACGTAATTAGGAGTATCGTTAAGATCGAATATGGGCCTAGTAAGTATAAGGATTTCACATATATTGGTAATCAAGAGAATCATATTCGCATTTATAGCGTTAATAATTTTACATACATACAAGTATTACTGCGTAGATTCGTCTATGAGGACTTTTTTTATAATCCGGGAGATCCCAATGATTCTAACAACAAAGATAATTGGTGGGGTTATATACATGATAATCTGCAATTAGTGATCAAGTGTTTCAGAGATTGGGTGGATGCTCTAAAGCCGGTGATGGGAATAGTCTCACCGTATCCTGTAATTTTAACAACAAAATTGATGCCTTATAAGGATGAAGTATCTAATATATTGTATTCGAAGATTATTGAGAATCCATGTAAAAGTATGGTTGCAATCTACCCTACACAAAACCCATCCCTATTGTCAAGCACACTAATTAGATTACTTAGAGAACCATTACCATTCCTGATGGATGATATTAGTATTATAACCAATAAAGAACCATTAAAAACACCTAAGGACTTTATTGAAGAACTAAGTAAAAAATGTAAAATTAACTATGAAGATAACTTAGCAATATTGAATGTATAAATAAATTTATATCTCACTTAGTTAATCCAAAAGTTAATTGACCATAAATTCTTGAAAAATTGCTATTAAGGTTTCAATTCTTTTGTAGATTCTACTAAACGAAGTAGCCGATAGCCTTAGGGGAGAATTGGAAGTTTCAATTCTTTTGTAGATTCTACTTTTCCAGTCTTCCTTTATCTTGTATCCTAAGTTTCTAGTTTCAATTCTTTTGTAGATTCTACCTATCATCATTACATTGAGCATTAAGAGTGGATTATCCATGTTTCAATTCTTTTGTAGATTCTACTATAACCATACTGTATCTATATCTTCGCCTTCTCCTGAGAGGTTTCAATTCTTTTGTAGATTCTACAGATGCCTGTAGCAGTCGCAAAGAGGCTGGAGGAAATGAGTTTCAATTCTTTTGTAGATTCTACCACAAACCCAAAACCCGATGAAAAATGACCTAATCAGTTTCAATTCTTTTGTAGATTCTACTTAAAATAATGCTCTCATTAATGGTGCTCTGCCTCAAGCGTTTCAATTCTTTTGTAGATTCTACCAAGGAATACCCGTCAATAGAAACGACCTTTACAAGGCTAGTTTCAATTCTTTTGTAGATTCTACAAGCCTACTCGTTCTTATTTAATTATGGCGAGAATAATGTTTCAATTCTTTTGTAGATTCTACAAGATAACGAGAGTCATGAAGACCCTGCCAGGAGTCTTTAGTTTCAATTCTTTTGTAGATTCTACTTGCAGGCGAGGAGGTTCCTTATATTCCTAGAACCACTAAGTTTCAATTCTTTTGTAGATTCTACCAAGCCGATATGGCGATGTTTTACGGGAAAGCGGCCCATGTTTCAATTCTTTTGTAGATTCTACAGAAGACGGGGAGACTAAACCGATTAATTGCGTTAATAACTGTTTCAATTCTTTTGTAGATTCTACTGAAAACTTATATACTTGCTTTATATTTAAGTATTGCGCTTTTGTTTTTTCCCAAGGAACTCTCCTTCCCAGACCTTGGGAAAACCCTGCGAGACGCGGAAAAGCATGAAAAAATTTCCCAAGGTCTCTGGATTATTTTTAATACAATAAACTAGCGGGTCTGTCTATAGTATGGCTAGATTTAGATCTTTTAATGTGATCTTAAGACTATCCTATCTTCTTTATAACTACACCAATGATTTGTTTACAACCGGTAGAATCTACAAAAGATAAAGAATTAGGTTTTGGTTCTGATTTTCATTTGCTGGCCTCGTTAAGTAGTTATAATGAAGATATTTTTAATGGAAAGTTATCTTTATAATGCTAAAGTATAGCTGAAGAATTGGATTGGGGTTTACAATGGAGGTACTTAAGTTGGAGGGAGTCGCGAAAAGCTATGGCGAATTAAAGGTCTTTGATGATGTGACTCTTAGTTTTAGTGAGGGATCGATTTACGGCGTAATAGCTCCAAATGGTTATGGAAAGACGACTTTGTTGAGGATAATGTTGGGTATCGTAAAGCCAGATAAAGGAAAAGCAATCATTAGGGCAAACAAGGTATCCTATTTACCTCAGGATTCGGAACCCATAGGAGTTATGACGGCAAAGGACTTCCTTATTAGTTATCTAGTTCTAAGGGGATATAGCTTCAAGGTGGCTAAGGAAAAAGCCGAGGAGTTTCTAAGATTTTTCGGAATACATATGCTTAGAGATAAACCGGTGGATGATATGTCGGGTGGACAGAAACAGAGAGTGCTTTTAGGCGCGGTGATGGCCTATTATGCTGATCTCTACGTGTTGGATGAACCACTAACTTACCTCGATATCGAGGGAACTACCTTGCTTAAAGGCGTTATTAAGAAACTTAAAGACCAAGGAAAAACCATTATAATATCTTCACCGTTAGCCTCCAACATAATAGATGTACTGGATGAAATCTTGATAATAACGAAAAGCAAGAAATTTCTAGCGTTTAATCCATGGGACTTATTGAGGGAAGCTGAGG
>JBMFVP010000059.1:0-9357 GCA_049965935.1 Thermocladium sp. | reverse complement strand
TCATATTGGGCCGGTATCGGGGTGATCGTGGTGTGAACCACGGCCAGAACCTCATAAGTTCCTGGCTGGAGCATTGCTGTAACCGTTGCTGGAACAGTTACATTAACTATACCATTAGCTCCAGTGGCTGTTGCATTATACAATATGCTGCTGGTGGATGGATTAACCAAGTAAATGGTAGCAACAGGATTACCAACTCCTTGAACCTTTATTGTGAACGAAGCGGTCTGATTAGATACTATACTGGTTGGTGAGAAACTTACCACTGACGGCGCGAAGTTTCCTTGTGGCGGGAATGACGTGATGCCTTGCGATGCATATATCTTATTGAACCAGTAATTATAGTTGAATGGGTATCCACTCCAAGCAACAAGGGTAGCCGATTGTGGAGTAACAGTTATTAATTGCTTCAATATATATGGTCCATTACTTATGAACATATTGCCATATGTGTTGTAGAAGTTCAAGGCATCCTGGTAATCCTGAACCGCTTGGCTAGTGGATAGGAACGAGACACCATTTATGTTAAAGACAGATCCATTATCCCAAACATAACCTGTTGCTGTCCAATTCTTCAGTATTCCAGCCAGTATTGCAGAGTCACCAGCTTGACTAATATCGATTTGATGCGTATTGAGGGAGGACGCCTCGCTGCTAGTGAATGCACCCTTGCCCTCAACGAAGTCTTGCAACATAGCTGCATATACTTGCCACGGAACAACCATCGAGTATAGGCCCGGTGCATAGTAAGCGGCAACTATGTTAGGGTCGGGGAACCAATAGTTTCCATAAACCACGACTGTTCCATTATTGAAGAATTGTAGACCCACTATCTCCGATGTCGTTGGCGAAATTATTCCCTGGAGATCAGACAAAGCGCTGGCGCTGGGACCAAGATCCTTGCCGAGCTGAGCTAAGTCGAACCATAAGTAGTAATTGAATATCATGTCAGCCATGGTTATGGGCTGGCCATCTTGCCAATTAGTGCCTAGCCAGGTTCCGTTGAAGTATAGATAAACTATGTCCTTGGCAGTATGACCAGGCCCGACGGGCACCCACTTCTCCAGCGTTGCATTCCAAATTACTGCATTAGACGGCACTGGATACGTCGCTGCGGCGTTGTTTACATTCATAACAGTTCTCCATGCGCCCCTAAACGGCGATGGTTCTCCACTAGTGGGGCTATAGAATATGAATGGATCAAACAAGAAACCACCAAATACATCAGCGCTATATGAATCAATGGAGTAATACCATCCTATTGGATCCCATGGGAACTGAGCAACATGAAGCATGCCAACATTCAGTACACTTGGATGAGCCGCATTATAAGCGAATTTGACGCCAGCAGGGTTAAAGCTCTCGAGACCCATGAGGCTTGGCAAGTAATCCTTAACGCTATTCAACACTGGGTAAGACACGGCCCTATATACTACCCATACCCTTACCGCTTGTTGGAATCCCATTAGGTCCGATAGTTCGGAGTACTTCTCGAACTGAGCCAGAGAAGAGAAATTACCTGTAGCGACCATGTATGTCAAGTTATTTATTGTTGAGTTAGCGTAATTATACCAGCCTGGGGTACCCCATCCAGGAACATTGCCGTACCAAGTGGCGAACCAAGTATCACCAGCACCCGTGTCCCAAGGCTCTGGAGTGACTGACCAGGCCTCAGTATATATGCTCCAACTCATGTTAGCAGGATTGCTGCCGTACACGATGGTTAAGGCATCCCTAAGGCTACCATACTCCGGTTGAACCGTGAAGCCTAATTGCTGGAGCGATGCCATGAACATTTGGCCCATTTTATACCTGAATTCATCGTCGTTCCTAATGAAGAACTTTATAGTTACTGGTTGAGGCGTCGATGAAGCTGGCGGTAGGTAGTACCACATGTGGTTTATATAGAGGATCCTTCCATGCCAAACTGGATCAGTCTTGTTTAGCTTTACGAAGTAAGCGTATATAGATGCATTCACAAAGGATGGATCATAATGAACATTATACTTTAATATTGATGGCAATATTAGCTTGTAATTGTTGGGAGCGAATATGGATGGCCAAGCAATCATTGGCTGAGCATTTCCGCTGAACACTTGAGATATGACGCCGCTCCTGTCAACTAAGTAATTCATAAGGAATCTAACGTATCTATATGCAAATGGGTTAAATGTAGTATTGCTTGGATATGGATTGAAGAGGTAATCATATATTGATATAGGCGCTGGCGACACGAAGGTTATATTGGGATTACTGGAGAGCTGGGAAATAGTGCTGGGCGGAAGTGCCCATGGATTTAGAAAGAGATCTATCTTTCCAGAGGAGAAGTACTGCGGCACTTGACTTGAAGATACCTCATATATATTAACTGTTTGCGGCATTTGTTGCGCATATGCTACTAGCGCTAAGCCCATCGCTAGCGCGATGGCAAGCGCGAGAATCCAAATTTCCTTGCGCATATTCATTTCGATTACTTCTTGCTTTTAAGTTTTTCTCTATATACCTCGTTTATTATTTGTGAAAACCCAAACACAACTAGAACTATGGTGGCAATGAATAAAATCAATGATAACCATAAAAGCACCCAGAAAATATAGGTCCTATTTAGCTCATAAACCCGATAATCCATTGAGGCTGAAGCATTGCTAAGCGTCATATTGGTTATCATGGTGAAGAAATGATATTCATCTGTTGAATTAATCACCGTGGAACTCGGCACCGTATAATTAGTATCTGGAACCACACTATAATACGACACGGTTAAATTACCTGTCCCATTGCCCAGTTGAACCACGACTATGCTGGTTGGGGGAACACTAAACGACACTGTTGAATTAATACTACCCGGCATAATTACCCCGCTTCCTATTATACGCACACTATACGGATGAAACTCAACATAAATGGACACAATTATGGCCAAAATACCTAATATTACTCCAATCATGAATGGCTTATTCCTAACTATACTGCCCCAAAAACCCATGAGTAACCAATAGCTAAATTAATTTAACCCTGTCGGTGCTGAGTATTTGCGACAATTTCTTAATGAATACATTTTCCCCTTTAACGTTTCAACTAATAAAAGGCGATTAAAAAAAATAATCCCCCACTTAACGGCGAATTACTTAATAATGTTAACCATAAACTACCCCTTCCTTATGGGCTGGGTTTTGGAGTTTCCAGCCACCTTTATGGCTCACCTTCATCCACATTCGAGTTATCTACATTCCCCTTGACCCACGCCCTCAGGATGGGAAGGATATCGGATATGGAATGATGGGGATAACTTCACTGCATGGAAATACTTTTCTAGAACCATGTTGAGCTTGTGCCATTTCTATGTTATTAGTGTTCATTATCTTTCCTTGCACAGCCATCTTAACTTCCGCTTTCAGGGAACAATCATCCATGTTTAAATACTATTTCTAGTATCTCCCTATAACTCATGGATGAGGCTCGAGCGGGAACGATGAGTCAACTTAACTCAATGACGACAACGTTAAAAACTCAAATAAAACCAAGGTTTAATTGGAGGACCCGTAGCTCAGCATGGAATCAGAGCGGCGGCCTTCTAAGCCGTAGGTCGTGGGTTCAAATCCCACCGGGTCCGCCATAAAAGCTTAATACTTTCAGCTTAGCTCTAGCTCAAGATAACAATATTTCTTGGAATACATTTATGAAGGAATAAAACTTCACTGTTCACGCTGCATTATCGGCACAGTAAACATTGAAGCCCCCGGTGCCTTGGCTGGGACCGGAGGGATATGCATTGATTAGTTGGTAATAAGCTAGATAGCCGGACGGTGGGGACGGGTAAAAGATTATCCATTCCAAATCATAGACAACTGTCTCTCCCTCCTGTGGACACCACGGCGTGAGCAGACTAGCCGAGGTTCCCACTGGCACATTAATCTCGGCAGGGGTCTGCGGAGCCCATGCATTGGCTGGACCCACTATCAATGTATCGAGCGTCGACGTATCCAAGTATGTTGCTTCCGAATCGGAAATCGTTGGTTGAAGCAACCAATTGTAATCTATCGCACCGCCAGCCGCAGAGCCCGGATTTCCATAGATGCCAATGGATGCGGGAGTTGGAAGTGATACGGTGTAATCGAAGATGAGACTTGATCCACTAGTGATGCCTATGGTGTAGCTCTCCGTGCCTCTCGAGCCGCCTGGCGCTATCGTATTGCTTAAGGCCCAGCCCACGAAGTTCACGCCATTTATGCTGCACGTGGAGACATCGGGTTCAATAGTGCCTTGGTTATACATATAAGAGGAATAGAAGTCCTGATATGAGGACATGATACCTATTGCCACGCCGGAACTAGGGTCTGCATACAACGATGTCCACGCATCGCCCCAAAGATTTGGGTAACGTATACCATTTATTGAGAAGTAAGACCATGTTGTGTTCACCAAGATGCAGAAATCAACGCCCACCACGTCGTCCTCATTATCTTGGTAATAATAAGGGCCGGTCCAATAGAAATAACCATCAGTGATGCCGACAGTGGAACCACTTGGTGCGCCATATTCCTTAGCCTCATACACGCATTCATCATAGCTACCTGCGCCTTGGAAATTGGAAATGCCTGGCAATGAGAACAATGACAGGACTCCCCCATGCTTGGCCTCCGCATATTCAATAGACGCGCTCCACGCATAGAGCTTCGCGATGGTCTCGCGTTGATTGGCCAAGGAAACCAATAGGGCCCTTTGCCCAAGCGGAGCAATCACTACATAATCGCCTTGCGATGCTGGGGATGTAGGCACCACTGTCGGCGCGCCATTCATGGAGGCCCACTCGGTGGTTAGGGCATACTCCAGAGCCAGGGCCCAACTTGCATTGCCAGCCCTCACGGCCACAAATGACCCCCGCCGCACTAAGGTCTCCAAGTAGTGCACCGCCATAGATGTATTCCCACCCATCCTGACCACCAAATAGCCCCAATCCACAATAACTGCACTCCGATTAGGGACCCCACTTATATAGCCTAGGGATGCCGGCTTGATCCCAGGAAGAACCGCATCAATGCTAGTAATAAAGGATTGGGATCCCATGACATAAATAGGAATAGCTAGTTCAGATAAGGCTTTAATTGATCCCGATTGCGGTGACTGATTGCTGCTGAGGGAAATCAGCGGCTTCCCCATGCTTCCCTGGAATTGCGCTAATGAGGCAACTAGAAGCACAGCGGCGGCAAGCAAGTCAACAAGAATGATCCAGCGCGAGAAGGCTATCCTGCGCATGCCTAGCTCACTTACCTCTCCCGTATATTCATTGCGGTGTTTTTAAGTGAACTACCTCTCGTGGGGTAGCCTTCATCTATGTCCTATCCCAGTCACATCCAGACTGATTCCCAGTCCGTAGCCAATCACAGCATGGCTGATGTGGGGGCCATTTACGTCCAGCAACTCAATACATTACCATTAACGTGGCTACAAAGCAGGTACTTAGCTTGCTTTATGATGAGGGGAGATTTCTGAGACATGCCTTTAATAGCATCGCGAGGGAGGTAATGTAGAATTTGAAAGAGGGAGACAAGTAAAGTGATAAGTAATTATAGATCATCAGAAGGAGATTGCCGGAGATAATTGAAATTAAGCTCACTGTAAATTTCTGGAACTACGGCTAAATCATTAAACATTTAAAGGAAATCAAGGAAGCATTGGGGATAGGAGATCAGAGAAGTAAATGAGGCTTACACCCTAAGGACTTGGCTCCATGGGAAGTCCACGAGGATGGACGTGTTAAGAGAAGGTTACACAATCGTCCTCACATGAGGAAGGCGAGAAATGCGGACTTGAACTGATCAATAAATAACTACACATCCCCAAGTCAGGATCTGCCTGTGAAGGACTCCTGGCGATGAAGGGTAGGAGGTGACTTGAGACCTAGCCCTGATCCACCGCTGGATGAATGGAATGGGATGACTTCTTTATCGTTAACCAGCAAGCCAATGCGGACAAACGGTGATGCGCAAACCCATGGTTAATGCATTTCCCCGGAGCGGAAAATTTAAATCAATATAACTACTTTTTTAATGTTAATGAGTTTAGGGAAACACCTAATTTAACTAAAGTTAACTGAGGGAGAGTTTCTGGAATTGAATAATAAATTGATTGCAAAAATGAAAATATTCTTGACAATCTTTGCAAAAATCGTCTTACGTATATTATAGTTCATGAGATCATCAATAAACTAACTAATACAAGAAATCACAGAGCAAAACTCCTAAATAAACTTCCCTCTATTTATAGTATGGACGATATTATTAAATATGAAACAGAAATAACAAAATTTAATGCAATAAGTTAATTTTTAATACTGACTAGTTAACTTCATCCGGATTTGTCTAGCTTTATTATATTCATATCTATGTTATTCTGCTTGGCTTTCTCAATTATTGAATCCATAAGGGAGGAGTCTTGCGTGGCAACTATTACTTGCTTAGATATTCCTTCCCTTAAAATATTAATCAATAAGTTAGCGAAGGATGATTTAACCTTCTCATCAACATATGGGAGAGGTTCATCCATTAAGATGAAGCCGAACTTATGATCTACTAGTTTATACATAGCTAGAACAAATGATATGGCTATAGTGAGCCTCTGGCCATCACTGAGCCTCGACATGGGAACCTTCCTACCCCTTCGTAACGCATATAATGCATATGCGTAATCTCCCTTTTCACGCTGTTCCAGCTCTATTGAGACACCGGCAAGATCGCCGTATGGATACATTCTCCTAAACATGGAGGCGAATTCATCTCTTATGCCCTCGATTATGCGTTGCCTAGCGATCCTCTGAACCCTTAGGAGCCCATCCTTAATGCTTAGAAATCTAGCTAATAGTGACTCTAGCTCCTCCACTTCTCGAATTGCCTTCTCAACATCGACTCCACCTATGGTAATCTTGCTTAGCTTCGACTCCAGCTCCACATATTCAGAACTAAGTATTTCCAGCTTATTCCTCAATGTATCCAGCCTATTGCCGATATCATTTATTTCATTCTCTAGCCTTATCGCGGCCTCCACATTAATATCGCGGCTTTTCAATACCTCCTCCAGTTTCCGCAATTCAGCTCTTATTTCCTCTATTCTCCTGATTCGCTCAACCTCTCCATAAACCTCCTCTAGCCTGGCCAATCTATCCCTCGCTATCGGTATGAAACTGGAAAGCTCAGCGTATCTTCGCTCAAGATCTTGAATTGCCTTATCCATTTTCTCGGCGCGGGCAATGCCATCCTCTAATTGCTTCTTGGTCTCTTCTAGTCTCTTGCCTAAATCAATGAATTGAAGATAAATTGGATGAAGAACCTCCATCTCGCTAACTAATCTCTCCATCCTCTCTAATCTTTCACGCATCTCCCTAACCTCATCATCTTTTATGGTATCTACCTTAATTGCCGCCAAGGATTCGGTGTCCAGCTTTGATCCGCAAATTGGGCATCGTTGATCCGTTACTCCATGATTCCTCAAATGATTAATTACTTCTAAAAGGGCGGACTTGTAGCGGGCCTCTGATTCGATTGCTTCATAATCTAGCCGGAGTCTCTCTAGTTTAGCCTTAGCGGTCGGTAATTCACCTACTTCTGCAGCTGCGGAACTGTATCTCTTAAAGCTAGGCTCAAGGGCGTGCATCCTTTCCTCAAGCATTGCTACGCTTGTCTTTAGCCTCTCTAGGTCTCTCCTCGTCTTCTCAGCTTGTTCCCTATACTGCCTTAAATCATCGCTGATCTCCTTAGCTCTCTCCTCTAATTGGTCCATGGCCTTATACATAGCCATTAACAATTCATCCGGCGACGAAGCCTTGCTGAGCAATTGAGCCTCATCCTCCATTAGGTTCTCCTCTAATCTAGCGATCAACATTGCCTTAAGTGCCTCTGAATCGCTTGCGGCCTCTGCCTCTATCCCCCTCGAGATTGGGCCACGTGATTGGAGTTCCCTCAATTTCTCGCTGAGAATCACGTATTGCCTATATTGTGCCTCCACGTCCTTGATTTTATCCATATTCTCTGACCGCTTCTTCAATAGATTACTATAGGCGCTGCTCAACTTCTCTAATTCTTCCCTTACTTTACCCATTTCATCCCGCAGGGAAGCCGCTCTCTGTTTGGCTGCTTCTATTGAGCCGTATCTTTGCCTTAACTCGCTTGCCTCGGCTGCTCCCGCTATTTCCCGCTTTCTCTTATCTATTGCATTGCTAATTGCATCTATGGGGAGCAGGCGAATTATTGAATCTATATAATCAATATCAAATAGTCTATCTATTATAACGGTTCTACGCTGGATCGAGCCATATGCTAATTGTTCCAAGGTTCTATGTGTTATCAATATGAATCGCTCGAAATCATCATCGCTTAAGCCTATTAGTTGAGCCAATTCCTCCTCATTGCCCTTGTCCCCATTAATAATTAATTCCTGCCTGGCGGAATCCCGTTGACGGACTAATGATCTTTGTATGCTTAGGCCAGAATCATCGTTTATAAACGATACGCTGACCTTCGCATAATCGCTCTCCTCATTGATTAAGTCAAGTAGTCTCGCTATTTTTTCTTTTACCTCAAGCTGTTCCCCGTATAGGCAATACTCTATTGATTGAATCAGGGTGGATTTGCCAGTGCCTATTGACCCGTGTATTAAGGTTAAGCCGGGCCTTAGAATGAATTCTTTCTCCCCCCTGAAAACCTTGAAATTAATTAGATCCAGCTTATTTATTAAGTACTTCATAATGCTACACCTCTATTCCGTACTTGGATAACAATTTGTTTAATTCATCCTTAACTCCCCTTGATCCTCTCTCCCTATATGCCTCATATAGAGATATGGCTAGATCGGCATTGTTCCCAAGCTCCTTCTTCAATAATTCCATGATTGTCTCATCAAGTTTAGTGCCCATTTACTCGGTCAAAGAAATGAAACCGGGTTTTTAATACTTTCCCAAATAGGACGAAAGCTCATTAATAATTACAGCTGTGAACCAACCCCCATCACTGAAGGAATTCCCAATATGAATCAAAAAAGCCTTTTTGATTTTTCTAATTATGAGACATGGGGAGCCTATTTCATGTTATAATGAGGTTTTCCCTTTAATAATTCACAGCTCAAGTTCATGAGCTTACTGAGGAATGAGCAAGAAAGCTTCGACCTTCATGGAGGGGGTGAATTGTGGAGGGTATATAAATGGTGAAGGAAAGAGCGTGCACGTGGAAAGTTCTATGGATAAGTCCTCAGAGGCATGCAGGATACTTCCACGGCAAATCCAGCCACTGCTGGTTTAGCCTCCACAGCCACGGCACTGTGAAAGGCATATCCAGATTACATGCAGAGAGGGATGCATGCAAGAGC
>JBMFVP010000058.1:0-9749 GCA_049965935.1 Thermocladium sp. | reverse complement strand
ATAGCACCTTCCACACAAGCATTTAAAAATTTTTCCTAGGAATCCCCGCCCCTAGAAGGGGCGAGGTTTGTTGTTTGTTTTATCATCCTACTCGTCCTCACCAAGTCAGTTAATGTTGGTCTAGCGACCACGAGGCTCCTCTCTGAACCATATACGGCGGCAAGAGTGTACCTCATGTCGAAGAAGGGGGCGGTATCGATGATTATGGTATTGAACGCCGAAATATTTGCGGCCTTGAGAAGCCCCCAAAGGGCTTCAGGTATGCCGACCCCAGTCGTCGAGGAGTTGGTGAATATATCCATTAGGTCCTCTCCAGGTGGGAGGATATATGTGTCATAGAGGAGCTCCGTTACCTCGATCTCGCTGAACCTAGCCTTCACTGCCTTAATTTGAGTAGCATACTGAAGCAAATCGATGCTCTTTCCCTGCTGATAATCAATGAACATCCCGGATAATGTCTTACCATCATTGCTGTATTGATAATACGCTGAGTCACCCATTAATCTAAGGGATAGGCCGGCCGTGGGATCCAGATCCATCATTAGAATGGGGCCATAATTATTCTCTGATAAGAAATGCGCGAGGAGAAGAGTGACCGTGGTTTTCCCGGCTCCACCGGCCGCCGAGACCACGGGTATAATAACTTCCTGGGCTGCATCCATTCAGTCATTACCAAGACAAACCTTTTTAACCTATCGCAAAACAAAGACATAAATATCTCCATTTCCATTAATTATGGATGCGGGGCCCACGCCCCGCTAAACCTGCGCTGTCGCGGGTCACCAAGCCCGCTCACTCGGCGCAGAATCAATGCATCAATAATGGTTCTCAATTTAAAGATATGCCCATAAATTACCCTTTATGGGTGAGGTTTTGGGGTTCTCAGTTATCTCTCAGTTATCTTTGTGGCATGCCTTCACCTCTCCTTTGTGGTATTTACATCTCCCGACCCGTACCTCTCATTAAGTTGCTGACTGCATTAATCGCCTCACGGAGGAAAGTACTTCCTCTATATAATCAATGCATTATAATCTATGTGTTTCCTCACTACTTAACAGACCCCACCCGTGGGGTCTGGAAGCTAGCTAAATAATTTGACTTAAGTGAGGAAGATTCCATATGGGGGCGGGTAAGAAGATGGTGAGACCAGGCATCAGCTCATTCCTCTCAAGAAGTAATTATAACGCGATAGTGAGCTAGTTATTCATGGCGGGGAGAGGCTGGATCCACTTCATGTTTCCATAAATATATTTAAACCTAGGATGGATATTGCCTCATGGTAACTTACTTGGGAAATGCGTTCAGCCTCCAAATGTTGGATGGGGATGCCGTTCTCAGGGTGAGGAGGATAAGCGACGAGGAGGCCTCCAACCTCCTAAGAAATGGATTCACGTCGGTCATGGGGCACGAAAACACGGCTAGACTTGCAAGTAAATTATTAGGCGTGATCGTTCCAGTTAATAGAATTAGCCTCAAGTTGAAGAGAGGCGATATCCTAATAGTGTTTCAATTAATAACGAATAGGGCGCCGACCAAGGAGTTCAGCGACGAGGAGGTAAACGAATTAATCAAGAACGGGCAATATGTGATATACGCCGTGACTATCGAGTGAAGCATGCTGTGGTGCGATCGCATCATTGCTTGTAGTGAAGTGAGGAGAGGTGAATTAAGATGGCGGGCAAGGAGGAGCACGACGTAGGTCGTGAACCGGTGAGAAACAGCGAGGAGCGGCATTCAGGGCGGGGGAGAGAATTAAGGAACTTAATCTTGGGGCTGGTTAAGATATTCGAGGCCAATTCCGATTTTTTAGCTGGTCAGGGATGGGTGGTGAGCGAGGCGCGCTCATTTTCTTGGTGGGGCGGCTTAGAGTCGCCGGATGAAGTGGCTATTTCATCATTCCTGGTTCAATTAACTCGTTGGGAAACCGTGGCCACTGTGATGAGGAGGCTTCGGGTCCAAGGCATTGCCTCCATTGAGGCCATTGCAAAGCTAAGCGTGGATGAAATTGATCGCGCGATAATTAATGTGAATTTCCATAGAACCAAGGCACGCAGGCTAAAGGCCTTTGCAGAGGAAGCCGTGAGGAGCGGCGGATTATTGAACCTCGTGACGCCGGCAAATGAGGAGAGACTGCTGGAGATCGAGGGCATTGGGAGAGAGACTGCTAAATCCATGTTGCTATTCATAGCGAATGCCCCAGTTTTCCCGCCATCCAAGTACTCCCAGTTAGTGCTTAGAAGATTAACTGGGCTTCAATTAAGCCTAGAGGAGGTAGAGAAATTGGTCGAGAACACTGTGGGCAGTGATATATATGCGTTGAAGATCATTCACGCCGGCCTCGCGTCGGTAGGCAAGGCTTATTGCAGCGAGAGGAACCCCAAATGCGGAAAGTGCCCGCTTCGCGGCATCTGCTTCTTCCCCAATCATCAAGGCCATGAGAAGCGCAATTCCTTGAACCACACAGTCTGAATTCCTCCCAATCATGCAATATCATTAGTGCTGCCCTAGCAAGGCGATGAATTTATTATTCCCTAAGTTGTTTTCGCGCATCATTTTTATATTTATCATAACAATGCTGCTTATCAGCCGTGCTTTTCGTGGGCAAGATTTAAAAATGCATGTTTTAGGTATACACGTGAGCCAAAGGGATTCCCTTCCCAAGTATTTTCTTGAGGCGTATAAAGAGATATCCGGCTTCATAACTGTGGTGCTCGATAAGTTGAGGCCGGAGGAGGTTAATAGGTTCGTAGATGAATTGATAGATGCATATAAGAGCGGCCATAAGGTGCTGGTGGTGGGCATGGGTAGATCAGGCCTCGTGGCGAGGGGATTCGCCATGAGACTAATGCATTTGGGCTTCAAATCATACGTCCTAGGCGAGACCATAACCCCCAGCATAGGGGATGGCGATGTGGTTGTGGCGATTAGCGGCAGTGGAGCCACTAGCCTAGTTATTGCTGCGGCGGAGGCCGCTAAGAAGATGAAGTCAACTATAATAGCCATAACAAGCTACTCGGATTCCCCCCTAGCCAAGACCGCTGATGCAGTGGTGATAGTGCCGGGGAGAACAAAGGTGGCCAGGATCGATGATTACTTTGCGCGGCAGATACTGGGGCTCCATGAGCCCCTGGCGCCCCTCGGCACATTGTTTGAGGATACTGCAATGATTTTCCTGGATTCAGTGGTGGCTGAATTAATGAAGAGGCTAAATAAGACTGAGGAGGATCTAGAGAAGATGCATGCCAATGTTGAGGTACCATAACGCTCAATTTTAGTTAATCCTCCTCCACGACGCTTACGCCGATGCCCATTAACCTATTGAATATCCCGTTGAGGAACTTAACGTAGGCCCCCCTCGGTCCAATGAATGCGCCGAACTCGCCCTTCAGCGTTACCTGTAGGTCAGGGCCGGCGAAGTCCACGTCAGCCACATGCTTGCTAACCCAACTCACTGGGTGAAGCGCCTTTATCCACTGCTTGAAGTCGAGCGACATCTCGGCCGTCCTTATCCTCAGGCCCGTTTCCTTCTCTATCTCCTTTATTCTCTCCCCGCCCTTCCCAACCACTCTCCCAAGGTTCTCCTCCTTAACTATTATCAATGCATCCGGGGCCTCCGCCTTTATGCCTAGCCTCCGCTTCAAGTCATTAAATGCAACCACTGTTATTATATCGGCATCCGGCGACACGGACTTCACGGAATCCAGCACCTTGGACTCATCGCTCGATAATTCACGCTTCCTGAGACGCAGCTCCAGGACGAGCTTGAGGCCCCTCTTCGCGCCGGGCCTAACTATGTCCTTAATCCCCAAATCAACGACCGCCGTCCTCTCCTCATTGAGGAGAACCTCACGCATCAATGTCGCGCCGTCCCTCTCCATCCCCATGGGTCTCTGAATCACCGAGTCCCCGGCTATCACTAGCCTAGAGTCCCGGCCAGTCCTAACCAATACCTCCGCCGCGTTCTCGGGGGGAACATTCTGAGCATCATCTAGGAACACTATCGACTCATCGAATGTGCGCCCCCTTAGGTAATCTATATCGGTTACCATTATTTTCCCCCTCCGCATCAAGTCCTCAACCTTGCTCGGCTCCTCTATTCCGCCCATGATATCCATTATGTACCCCGAGGAAAGCTTATAGAAGAGCTCGCCAAGCAATTCAGGCGCAACGGATCGCCCAGTCGTGACATCTATTAATGGCCTTATCACGACAAGTCTCCTATACTTCTCGGACATCACCGCATCAAGGGCATAGGACAACACTAGGAGACTCTTTCCAGTTCCGCTGGGCCCAAACACGCCAACTATCTCGTTCTCCTTGTCCCCCAAGAGATTAACCAGCCGCTCCTGGCCTATAGTTAATGGTTTTATCTTCATTCTCTTCCTAACCACATCCATCCATTAATGAGTTAAAAATGTTTCCCCGCAAGACGCGCCTAACCATGGGTACGCAGCTAGAGGAAACAGAACGCTATTAGTGGGAAGGCAATGAAGAAACCCTAAGTTTGGTTCCATATCTTGACACCCGTTAAAATTAAAAAGGGCATGGGAATAATTACTTCCCGAAGCCGGGTCGTCTAGTGGCCAAGGATGGTGGGCTTTGGACCCATCGACCCCGGTTCGAATCCGGGCCCGGCTATGAAAATATAATTCTCCTCAACATTCCAGAATTGAATAATGGCCACGAATCATGCATACGGACATGAAGCCACCACGCATTTCCAGTATATCTAATTAAGTCCCATACTAACACGGTGACTATGGATGACTTGGAGACTCTACCATGGAGTGCCTCAAGCGCGGCACGGTGAGGGCAGCACTATAGAATGACTAAGCAACATATCAACACTCCACAATACAATGAATTATGGGGAACACTAAACGAGAAGGGAACAAAAATAACAATAATCATTAAGCTTGAAAACCCATTCAGGAAGAGGCTGGGCAGGGTTCTCCAACTTAACGAGCACACATCTCGACACCGGCGAACTGTATAAGACGCCCAGAGAGTTCCCAAGTAAAGTCTTTAGGATTTAAAGAGAAGAGATCAGAGGAATCTTAAACATTAATTCATATTCTTGGGTTCATAATTTCCATTTAATCTAGGTCAAGTTCTTAGTAATCTCTTTGTATTCAAGCTAATTTATGGTCATCTAATATGGCGTTAAGTATGCTAGCAGGGGGGCGAATGATCCTATTCTGCTCGTCGGGCTTAGTGATTGTGTGGATGCCATTAATCATCAGGCAGCTACCGCTTAGATGCATTAATGGATGCATTGATTAATCATGAAACCGAGAGGGTTAAGGAATGCATTGAAATCATTGAATCATGGAGGGAATGAGGGGAGAAGGCGTATAATGCTTCAAGTTAACATGTGGAGGCTAGGGTTTGAGGGGATTTATTGGGGCTTCATTATTTCATCGATTCTCTTCAAATCATCTTGGCTCAGCTTCACGCTTAGGGCGCCCAAATCATCCTCTAAATGGTTCATTTTTGTGATGCCTATTATTGGTATTATGTTAACCCCAAGCCTCTCCTGCATGTTGATTAACCATGCCAATGCGGCTTGGCTTAACGTGATGCCCCTTGCCTTGGCTACCTCATTTAGCTCCAGGAGGATCTTGAGGTTTTCATCGTTTATGTATCCCCGTGGGCTGCTTGATATGGCTGCCCTGGAGTTGCTTGGCGTGATCCACTTCCCCGCATTGAAGTCTATGTACTTGCCCGTGAGTATTCCTTGAGCGAGGGGGGAGTAGGCCAGCACTGCCATTCCATACCTCTTGGCCACGTGGATCTTATCCCTCTCTATATCCCTATTAAGCAGATTATAGACCTCCTGCATAGTGACGAAGGGCTCCATTCCACGCTTGTCCGCCAACTCCATGAATTCCACCACGTCGTGAGCCGGGTGATTGCTTTCGCCTATGTAATTCACTAATCCCTCCTGAACCAAGTTATCGAGCGCCCTAAGGGTTTCTATCTTAGGCGTATCCGGATCTGGCCAATGTATCTGGTATAGATCAATGTAATTCACTCCCAGCCTCTTCAGCGATTCCTTTACCTGCCACCGAATGTGTTTCCTTGATAGCCCCTCCCCATTGGGCCAGGCAGCCATTTGGCCCCTCACCTTGGTGGCCAACACAATGGACTCCCGGTCCACGGTTTTTAGGAATTGACCGACCACTCTCTCGGAATTGCCCACGTGATTCAAATCCACGGGGGACATGGCTCCATGATACCTATTGGCAGTATCGATGCAATTGATCCCCTCATCATATGCCCTCCTCATGATCTTAACGGCAGCATCGACGTCAACCTTATGAACACCATACTCGTCCCGCTCGTCAAGCCTAGGCAAGTACCAAGTACCCAAGCACAGCTGGGAAACCTTGACGCCGGACCAACCGAGCCTAACGTACTGCATGATTACCCCATCCTTCTTACGAATTTAAATATTTCATGCGCAACACCATTAAGCCACGGACCTAAAGAAGTGGATCAACAGCCATGAGCCTGCCTAGACTTGATCCCAAACATCCAATCGCCGTCCAGCAAGGCCTTCAATCATCAACGCAAGGCCCCGCATTGAAGTCCACGTAGAGTGCTGGAGCTGGGTAGTAACCGTTTAATTGCTCAATATATACATCATAATCAAACCAATACGCCACAGGGCTTGTGCAAACCGAGAACTTAGATGGCGGATCCATGCTTATGGTGACCACGGATCCAATGGAGGATAGGGACTGGGACTGGGCAGAGAACCCCACAATTAAGTAATTGAGGAACGGCCCTAACTCCGGCGGCACCTCGATCCCCATGGCCTTCAACATGGCGCCGAGGCTGCCAGACAAGGCAAAAAACGGCGTCGCGCCTATCTGGGAATCAAGGGAACCAAGGGTGAAGTATAGGGCATTGTCTTGAAGGATGGTGGTGTTGAGGTCGCCGTAATTCATCAACTCGCCTATATAGTTCATCATGGTGATGGGGCTCAGTGTTCCCGCCTCGAATTCATTCATGCTGGTGTTGTTATATGCGGCGAACCAAGTCATGATGGCCCACTGAATTGGGGTTATGGATCCATAACACGGGTCGCCCACGGGCCCCTTGCACTCATACTCAGTGTAGTTAGCCACCTCCAAATAGCCGATCACGTCTATCCCATAAGCCCCGAGTTGTGTAAGGCTAGGAGCCGGGGAAGACGCAGCACCTGAGTAACCACAGTAAGAGGAAACATAATTAGAGTTTCCGAAGACGCATTGGTAGCTCAGTAGAGTGTAGCTGGATTTGCCCGTGGGGAGCGTGAGCTCGTAGCCGTACCCGGGCGACACTATGTTGATTCCCGTGGCGGTCGGTATGGATAGGGTCAAGTAAAAGCCAGCCTTTGTGTAGGAGGCCGTGGATAACATAATGAAGGAATTGACCGTCATCTCGGCAATATAGTTGGACTCATTATATGTCCCGCCGCCGGCGTAGTTCCTTTCCTGCCTCACTATCCCTGCCACAATTGGGAACGGCATATTACCCTCCTCCAGGAGAGCCTTCGTCAATTCCCAATACCAGCACTCGCCATAGTTCTGGTATGGGCCGTTACCTATAGCCACACACCCGAGCGAGAGCTCGCTGGGAGGCTGCGGCGCGCTAGATGACTCTGTGAAGTGTATGGGAGAGCCATTTATGGCGATAGCGGGAGCCTTAGGGATCCTGCTGAAGTTTATGTCTAGGTACATCACGGATCCCTCGGCTAACCCCGGAATTATGGGCACTGTCACGAAGCCCGTGGAGATACTAGGAGAGCCACCGTAATAGCCTATGGAACTTATGAATAGGGTGACGGAGGGCCCGGCAATGTCGGGCGTCATCCCCAAGTAGCGGTCAAGCTCATCGATATATGGCGAGTAGCTGCCGAGGTTTATGGAGAAGCTCGTGGAGCTGCTGAGGTAGTGGCCAATGTCCACGAAGCCATTCACGGCGGGCCCCACTGCATACAGTGAGAATCTGGCGTTAGCGTGAGGGTATGGCTTGGGGGCATTGATTATGTTTACCTGAATCAATGGATACCCGCTGGGCGGGTCAAGGGCCAACACGTCGAGCGGCCACGGTAGTCTAGGGTACTTGACGTATGTGACGGAGTAGCCTTCCCACGAGTATGTGAAGACGATGCGACCGGCGTGGGCATACGCGAATAGGCTTAGGTAGGCGATAATTATGGCAGTTACGACGGCGAGCAGCATCCTCAGCCTCATGCAAATATTGCGGTTCTCCAATTAATATTTTTCTCCATTAGACGTGGATGAGCATATGGTGCGGAAATGTATTTAACACAGCGTGGTGCTCCATCAATAGTGGAGACAGTAATAGGGGCTACCATTAATAAGGCAATGGATGCCGTACTCAAGAAGGTCGAGGAAGGCAAGAAGCTATCCATGGAGGACTTGGTGGTGTTAATGATGGGTATGTTCCGAGAGACCAAAATCAGTGTGGATGAGGCGAATAAGAGGATGGATGAGGTAATTAATATGGTGATGAGCATGAGTGATAAGGTGGATAAGAAGATCGAGGAAACCAACAAAAGAATAGACTCTATCATGAGCATGGTCATGGACATGAACAATGGAATCGATAAGAAGATCGAGGAAACCAACAAAAGAATAGATGAAGTAAACAATAGGATGAATACAATGATGGATGCATTAACCAAGAGAATCGAAGAGATGAGCGATAAGGTGGATAAAAGAATAGAGGAAACCAACAAAAGAATAGATATGCTTTATGATCTATTGGGAAAGATATATGATGCATTAATAAAGGACTCTGCTAGGCGAGGTCGTGACTAGCATCTTTTCCAGCCCTAATACAAAATTAATTAAAAATTAGGGGGAAGCTCCGCTCTATTGACCTATATTTGAGGAGAGGTTTAAGGTTGCCGGTTCCCCAGTGCTACGGTGAGGCAGCACTTCATGACTTGCCACTCTTGAGGGCATTGTGATTTTAGTTGCATTAATGATGCTTATCCTTAGGCTTTAAGTGGAATATTACCCATTCTCGGATTTACTCATTCTTGCTACCACATTACCAAGCACTGCCCTCCAATCAATATTTTTCTCCATTAGACGTGGATAAGCCATACAGTGCGGAAACGGTTTCTTATCTCCAAAAGGCTTTATCATGGACTTCCTTAATTGCGGACCAGCACTATATCATGGGGTTAGGTAAAGAGGAGAAGTTTTCCCATAATTCCCATTTACTTGACCCATAACTAACGCTTGTTAAGAAAATTTTATTTAAAGCTCTCCATTAAGGTAATTAAGGACTTACCATTATTTGAGGTGCCGGGAGTGATCTTACTCGTTCCATTCTTTAATCTATTGATGCGCTTGAGGTCATTTTTAAATGGTTAGGGCTGTGCTGATGAGTAAGGCTTATAAGTCTAATTAGGGTTACCCTAATGGTATGCAACTCCACATCAAAGAAAAAAGTATTAAGGTATGGCTTTTAGCGGGAATCATATCGATAGCTATAACTATAGCAATATTATCAATGCCCAACACCCTTGATCCACTGGCTAGACATATCGTCATGTCCATGGGTTCCTATTGGCTATTGGCAGTCTTGATTATCGGCATAATACATGGATTAAAGCCCGATGAGCATACTTGGCCCATTACAGTTTCCTATGGCTTAATGCAGAGGGATATAAATGGCGTCATCGCTGCCGTCTCGGTATTTGCTGGAGCCTTAACGCTAGTGTG
>JBMFVP010000057.1:0-10210 GCA_049965935.1 Thermocladium sp. | reverse complement strand
GCTCATTTTTCAGTAAATCCTGGCAGAATCATTTTCTTCGCTTAATAATACTGAGTAATTGCCTATCTTTATGGTGGCATTGAACGACGAGAACGAGTCCTCAATAGGCTTATCCCTTAGTGATAAAACAGACAACAAACCTCGCCCTTTAGGGCGGGGAGGAGGTCAGCCAGCTGTCAGGTTGCCTAGGTTGAAATTGGCTGGATTTATGGTTGGCTGTGGATTGAATTGGTTGGTTATCCTGTAAGTTATGTACGCCAAGTTACCCACCGCAGCCTCCGCTATTGTTATGCCGCTTACCGCCGCCAGTATTATTATAGTTGGGATCAGCTTATTCATGGGCATTCATAGATTCATTCTTTAAAAATGCTTTTCCCTGTGTGTTGGTGTATGTACGTTAATTGTCGTGATCATGACCTCCATCTTTATTAGAGTCCAGTGCTTAATTGAATAGTGGCGTCTCTAAGCGTTGTTAGATTCATTAATGGAAAACTCGCGAGGGATAGGGTAACCGTGGAGGGCGAGGGCTCGATCGAGTTGCCGAGCAATATATTGGCTTTGCCGGGCTTCGTGGATATGCATGTGCATTTAAGGGGGTGGGAGCAGTCGTATAAGGAGGACTTGGAGAGTGGTTCAAGGGCTGCCTTAGCAGGCGGAGTAATCGGCGTGGGTGACATGCCTAACACGGTTCCCCCAATACGGAGCGCCGAGACGGTCGTCAAGAGAATCACGGAGGCGAGGTCGCTTCCAATAATTTATAGGCTGCATGGGGGTGTTCCCGCCTATCTTGACGAACTCAAGAACTATCTTAATGCCGGCATTAGGTCCATCAAGGTTTACCCAGAGGACTTGGGTTCCCTCAATGAATTGGCGCAACGAGCGGCTGGGCTGGGCATGATGCTTATCATTCACTGCGAGGATCCAGCCATGTTTAGGCCAGTGGATGGCAGCGATATATCCATTCATAACTTGGCTAGGCCCATTGACGCCGAGTTATCGTGCTTCCTAAATGCGGCTAGGCTGAGCTTGCTTCATGGGGTTAGGATCCACTTCACGCATGTAACTAATCCCCTAGTTATTAGGTTAATCAATGAGATGCGGCACATTGGCCTCAGCGTTGATGTTACCATGCATCACGTCCTCCTGGATTATGAGGAATGCAGTAAATCAGTGGGGGACCCATTTTACTGTAAGGTTAATCCGCCGCTTAGGGGTAGGCACCATAGAATTGAATTATTGCGGGCCCTAATAGAGGGCAAGATAGATGCCGTGGCCAGCGATCACGCGCCTCATGCACTTAACGAGAAGTATGGAAGGAATTACCAAGAAACGGCGCCCGGCTTTCCGGGTCTAGAGACCACCGGGCTCCTCCTGATCGATTTATGGAGGAGGGGATTAATCGATATTCAACAAGTCATTTCCCTGTACTCACATAAGCCGGCATCCATTTTGGGAATAGATATATCCAACTCGCTTACCTTGGTGGACACGAAATCGGTGACTGTGATCGATCAATCCAAGTTCCAATCCAAGGCCCGCCACAGTCCATTTAATGGGAGAAGCATTCTGGGCCGAATAGTTGCCACGATAATTGGCGGCAAGTTATTGATGATTGATGGGGAATACGAGTCGAGATTCAGGCAATTAATTGGGGATAACACATTAATCAAGTCCTAGCACCGCGCTTCTCGAGCCTCTTCCTCAAGCTCCATTAATGCCTTAACTGGATCACTGGACTCATAAATGGATCTACCCACGATCCCGAAGTCTGCGCCGCTCTTTACGGCGCATCCAATCCTTCCTCCCTGGACCCCAATGCCTGGACTAATTATCACGTCGCTAGGGAAGCGTTCCCTCGCTATCCTAATTAGGTCAGGCTTATTGCCGGGCACGACTATGCCTTTACGCTTTATCTCCCCAGCATAACTCAATGCATCGCTGAGCGACTTATCGTAAAGCGTTGGTCCCTGGCTCATGGATATTAGCACGAATATGTCGAGGAGAGGCGGCGGCGCGTTGCTTGGCCCCATGAATCCATGGATTATAACGCCATTAAACCCAATGCTCCTCAGCTTTCTCGTGATTTTCTCATTAATGAAATTCACGTCCGCCATTTTCGCATCCATGATGAAGTACTTATCATTGTTTTTCCTTATAAGTTCACCGACGCCGCTTGCCCCCATGCTTAGTATCGCCATCCAGCCAAGCTTCACTACCTTAATCATGGATCCCAAGTCGCCCAGGATGCTCCAATACTTCTCCGGCTCCTCCTCATCTATCGCCAGTATAACGTGGCTCCTCCTCGCTGCCTCATTTATGCTCATTAGGGTGATGCGCATGTGTTATTATTATTAAAATGTTTCCTTTGAGGATTTATTGCTGCGCCGCCTCAGTTGATTGGGCCTTAAATGGCCTTACGTGGTCTGGGGTGGTGATTATGGTTTTCTTCACCTTATCGAATTGAACCTCTATTATCAGCGCCTTGCCTCTTAGTCCAGCGACGGTGCCCACCCGTCCCTGATACCTCCTGTGGGGCGCCGTGGTTATATTCGTGGGGTCAATATCTATTATTACCTTATCGCCAGGATTATACTCATACATCCACCTAATCAAGCCCGGTCGCCCCCTCTCCCTTGGATGCTTCCTAAGTATGCTCCTGCTCTTGGCTCTGTATCCATGGGTTCTCTTGGTCATTGCCTATCGATTACGTCGTGCCTCCCGCGTTTAAAAAGCTTCTCCAAGCCTATGAATAACGGCGCCGCCTCCGTACCTCTACCAGGGTTAGTAGGACGGCCAGGTTAACGGCGAAGTATATTAACATGTATGCCAATATCAGGTTCAGCTGGATTATCCCATTTATGAAGCCATAGGCCAGGCTCACCAATATGAATAATGGAGATATCATCGAGATGCCGGCTATGTGACCATATGGGAACCTATGCATTTTGGAGTAAAGCTCCACCGCATTTATGGCCATTATTATGCCCAGCACGAAGCCCAATGCATTGATTAGCGTGAAGCCGGGGCTGATCAATGATGTTAGGGGCAGGCGCAGTACCAGTAGGTTTATCGCAACATAGAGAGCGAGGAGGAATGATGATACTATGGAGACGAAGAACGTTATTTCGTATGATTTAGCGAATTGAATAATTGGCTTATGCACATCAAGGGCAAAGCCGAGGAGGCCGGCCCCAATCGAGATGAGCAGCACCGATGACGCTATACCCCTCACCGTTTGGGGAATAAATAGCCAGGCAGCATAGATAAGTATCAGGAGAGCCGGCAACCCAACGGTGTATCTCCTTAATTGAGGCTCCATTATTGCCTTCAAAATATAGTAACGCGTGAGGACGGCGACCTCCTCGAATCCCCTCGTCTGCTTCACTACTATCCTCTTTATGGATATTATGGGTCTCCTGGTCCTTATGATCTCGGCCGCCGCCTCATCCGACGGCCCATCCGATACAAGTATGATACCATCGGCATTGAACTTGCTAAGTATCTCCTCCACTTCCCTCAGTATCTTTATGTTGGCCATGACGTCGTTCCTGCTGGAGCCAGCGACTAGAGCCACCTCCACGTTTTTCTCTCCGAATGATGAAACCATGGAGTCATATAACTGAATCGCGCCGAATATGGCATTGGCATCCGAATCATCGGGGTACTTCAGTATGTAATCCATGGCCACCTTCAGAACATTCTCGCGGCCAATTATCGGCGTCTTGGCGCCCAGCCTGTCCCCTACATCGTCATCTATATCTACACATAGAACCAATAGCTTGCTTACGTTTGACATTCCTTTTAATTATCCGTTTCGAGTTCGGTTAATATTTTTAACTCCTCGAATGATACGCGCTCGCCGCTGTCCAGTTTCTTCCTTATCTCCTCGGCCCGCTTACGAAGCTCCTCCCTCTGCTTCTCCTCCTCCGCCTTCTTCTTATTCATGTTAATTGATTTATACGCGGCCGTGAGAAGCATCTTATTCTTGTTGAGCTCATCATAGAGCCCGCTCCTCCGCTCCTTTAGTTGCTTTACCTCCACGTACTTTGATAGCATGTATGCCTTAATCTCATCCCTCTCCTTCTTGAGGGAGTCCCTTAACTCCTTGAGCTTAACTAATTCCTCCCTCTCCTTATTGGCTTCCTCTATGAGTGACTTGATTTGAGCCTTCACCTCCTGGTACCTCCCCTCGTATAATTCCTTCATTCTATTAGCCAATTCCCTCCTCCTCTCCGCCACCTCCTTTATCTTGCTCCTCTCCTCCTCCAGCTTGCTTCTCAGCTTCTCAAGGGTCTCCGCCGTAACCATCTCCTTCTCAAGCTGGAAAATCATCTTATAGAACTCCTGCTCCCTCTGTGGATCCGTGGGGGTGACTTCATGATCGTACTCCATCCTATCTATCAAGTCCTTAAGCTTCTCTTTATCGGGTATCTTTCCATCCGTGTACTCCATGGCGAGCTTCATTAGATCCCTCAACTTATTGGCCTTCTCCCGCTTCGCGTTTAATTCATCAAGCATCTTTTCCCGCTCCTCCTTCATTCGCCTTAACTCATTCACTATATTATTCCTATCCTCGACTAATTTGCTTATCTTGCTCCTTATCTCGCTTAATCTCTGCCTCTTCTGATTTATTTGATTAATGGCGTCATTTATCTTGTTCCTCACCTCGTTCAGCTTATTCTTCTTATCATTCATTTCCGCGTAAACATCGTTTATTTGCTTATTGAGGGTTGCTATCTCATTATTGAGTGCCGTTATTTTGCGCTTCAATTCATCTATATCTAGTAAAGACATCCAACCCTACTGATATAGCCATATTTATAACTTTTTCCAAGAAAGGACCCCAACCAAGTGATTCACGATGCGTTAACCTTATTCGGCCGATGCGGGGAACACACTTTCAAGAACAAAGAATAAAAGGCGTCCCAATCTCCAATGAATAGATGGATGCCGTTAGGGTTAATGGCATTAGAAAAAGCTTCGTGTCTTTTGAGAGGATGGGACTCATTAAGCGTAGGCGATCAGTGATAACGGCGCTCAGCGACTTATCCTTCAAGATAAGGTGGGGCGAGGCGTATGGATTGCTTGGACCAAATGGCGCCGGGAAATCCACGGCCGTGAAAATATTATCAACGCTGCTGCTGCCTGACGCCGGCTCAGCCGATGTTAATGGGTTCGATGTAGTTAGGCAGGCTAAGGAAGTCAGGAAAAGCATAGGCCTAGTTCTATACCCGGATAAGGGGTTCTACGCCAGGCTCAGCGGCTTCGAGAACCTGGTGTACTTCGGTAGGCTCTATGGATTACGCAAAAAAGACGCAGAGCAACGCGCGTGGGATCTACTTAAGCGGCTGGACTTAATCAATGCGGCTAATAGGTCGTTTGAGGAGTATAGCCTAGGGATGCGGGTTAGGTTATCCATAGCGAGGGCGCTAATTCACGATCCACCCATAATATACCTGGACGAGCCAACCATAGGGCTGGACCCCGTTTCATCAAGATCCGTCAGGAACCTATTAATCGAGTTGAAGAGAAGCGGCAAAGCCATCCTACTAACCAGCCATAACCTATGGGAGGTGGAGGAGATATGCGACTTGGTTGGCATAATAAATAAGGGGAGGATAATAATGGAGGGGAAGCCAAGCGACATTAAGTCCAGGCTCGGCTTGAAGTACGTGGTTGAGGTGGACATGGATACCCCCAGCGGCTCTAAATTGATTAGGATAGAGACTAAGGAACCCGTGGCTGAGTTACGTAGATTACTGAGCGCTGGGGATAAGGTTCTTGGGGTCACTGTGAAGGAGCCCACGCTGGAGGAGGCATTCATGGCGGCGGTGAAGGATGAGCGCGCTGGATAGATTAGGGGCAATAGTGGAGAGCGAGTTCAAGATAATCAGTAGGGAACCCGGTGGACTGGCCCTCCTCGTGATTCTGCCGTACTTCGTGGCGGGGGGCACGGCCATCATCGCATCATTCCTGGCAAGCATTAATAGGTATAGATTCATGGAGCAATTCATCGGGTTCGAGGTAGTCATGTTATCCATAATAATGATGCAGACCGGCGCCAGGTTCCTTAGGGAGGAGAGAAACGGCGGGAGACTGGAGTACCTGCTTGCCTCGCCCACGAACGCGCTGCTCATATTGCTCGGCACATCTATAGTGATGGCGTCATCGATGGTAGCCGCCTTCCTCATCTCCCTCATTCCAGTAGCATATGGGGTCTACGGGGCGACCGGCCTATTTCGCTCCATTGCCTCGCTTCTCCTCCTCTTCATAGGATTAATGCCGCTCTATGGACTCGGCATATTGCTGAGCGGCGTTGTGTTGAGGTTCAGGGAGTCTGATTCCCTCATGGGCCTAATAACGTCGGCAGCCTCCTTCTTATCGGGAGCAACTTACCCAATTGAGGCACTGCCCAAGTGGCTCGAGTTACTGGTTAGGGTTCTCCCTATGCACATGCTGGACAAGGCGCTCTATGGGGAAATAATGGGCTACCTCACCCCAAGCCGAGCCATTTACCTGACCGTGGCCGCCATGATTTACTTATCGCTGGGTGTCTACTCATATGGCCGCCTCCAAAGATCACTGCTTAGAAAGGGCATTTAGCGATGTCATGAATGAGGCGGAGAAGGGGCTCCGCACGCTCCTTGCGCGCCCCGCTTCCCTAGTCATGAGCATCATCAGTGCGCCGCTGTGGTTGGCCTTCTTCGTTCTCTCCCTGGAGGGGTACGGGCTATCCCTGGCCGGCTCAACGCTTCAATTATTGATATGGGTATCCTACTCGTTCTCCCTGTACTCCACATGGCTTTGGGAATTCGGCCATGGAATACTTGATGAGCAGCGGGAGGGGGTTCTAGAGTACGTCCTCAGCGGCGGTTCCACGCTCTTTAAGCACGTCCTCGGCGGGGGATTAGCGTTCCTCATTTACTCATTGCTGGATATGGCTATAATATTGATAAGTTTCTCGCTGGTGTTCGGCGTGAAGCCATTAATAATGGATCCCGCGCTCCTGGCCGTATCCATAGTGCTGGCGTCGGCCTCATTGCTCTCGGTGGCATCAATATACTCAATACTTGTGGCGGGGCTCCGCTCTAGTTGGGTCGTGACTGATGTGCTTCAATTCGTTTTGCCGGCCGTCGGCGGTCTTCTGCCCAGTGAGTTTAGCCCGGCAATACGGGCAATCAACTCCAACTCCCCCCTTGCCTACCCCTTCGTCTTAATGAGGGAGGGAGCGACTGGCATAAATGAATTGGGCACTCCAATAATGACGCAATTAATGTACGCCGCTGTATCCACCGCAGTATTATTGGTGTTATCCTGGTTCTTCCTATTCATGGCCGACAAGAGGCTGAGGAGAGACGGTAGGCTCGGCCTACGGTGAAAATAACCCCATACTGCCCTTTACATTATTCCCGCTTCCCGCCGGTTTCTTTTCCTCCATGATGCTGTAATGGTTCCTAGCCCCATGCAGTTTTATAAGAGGGCCCCTCACTCATCAATTGATAATTTAATATTGCGCGTCGCTCTGCGCAGCACTTTCTCGTTTACTCCGAGGCTATTAATTATTGATTCTAACTCGCTTCTCTTTATCCTGAGCCTCTTCTCGCCGTTCTCATCAATAATGCTTCCCCGCTTCTGTAATTCATGAACGAGCCTCTGCAGCCTATCCTTATTGGATTGGGCCGCCAGTATCGCCTCATCCAGCCCCTTCCCAATCACCACGGCGTCAAGCATTATCTTAATTACCTTATTTATCCTATCGGGCACCCCAACCCGGGATCCCCACAGCGTTAATTTATACCTGGGCAGCCTTAAATCATCTAAGTTAAGCATCCTATAGAGGGCAAGGGTCTCGCCGCTTACCTTCCTCTCCTTATCAACTATCCCGCCCAATACGAATGCATCGATTCGCCTCAATTCATCAATGCTCGCCTCATCCCCATACGGATCAAGAACCGCCGCCCTAGCGTTAGTCACTTCATCATATGGAAATGAATTAAGTATCCTAACGGCATGCACCATGCCTGGAGCATACCTATTAAATAACTCAATGAATTCAGTCGTCGCATTACTGATTATTAAGTTCCCATCCCAGAGGTACTCCCTCACGTAATTAATGGATGATATTACCTGCTCCACTAACTCCCTCTTCTCAACATCGCTATGCCTGCCCCACAGAGATAAGTCAATTATGAAGAGCGGGCGCCTCGGCATAGCTGCGCGCATTGACTCCACATCTATCTCCCCATCGCCCTCAACGACGAGGCAATTACCAATTGACTCACCTGAACCACTCGCGATAATAGTGATGGGTTCCTCCATGATTACTCCCCCACGGCACTCCCCCCTCCTCACGTTTAGCTTGCCCAGCAATACATCAATGCCTAAACCCTGCAGCCCCCGCCTAAGGGCCCATCTAGGCACGCAAATCGCGCTGCAACCCAGGCCCCTCAAGTTGCTCAGCAACAGTGATGCGGCGATCACTTGCTAATATTAACCCATGCATTGAAAACGTTTCCGGCTACATAAGCGGCCGCAAAATTCCTTTAAGGAATAGTGAAGGCCATTACCGCCCCTGCAGCTGCTTGCTGCATAGCCATTGTTGAGCCCATTATGGTGAGGATTCCTCTAGGGCGGTTCACTGGTTCGTCAATTTCCTAATTATCTCCATTACCCCCTCATCCATTCTCTTGATGATCTCATGACTAATGCCATGCTCCGCGGCGATCTCGCTGGGCAACCTATATGCAATGAGCGTTTCCCCATCATTGCCCCAAATCGCGATCCTCAGGGGCAAGTCAAGGGCCGCCTCCTTCTTTGCCTGCATTAACAGGGTTCCGGCCCTGGGATTACCGAATAGGATGACCTTGACGCTGCCGAGACTCATTCCAGCCTCCTCCGCGTTCTTGCCGTGATCGATGATTGCCATAACCCTCATTCCAGACTCCTCTATGAGCCTCAATAATTGGGCTTCACAGTCCTGGAATCCATGCCTGCACTTGGATATAAACATAATTTATGGGTTCTCATGGTTTTAAAAATGCGGTGCGGTTAGTCGCTGCTTGTTCTAGTGGCGTGAATCGCCGCATTAACGTGATTAATCATTTGGTTAAGTTGTAATCATGAGGATGAGTCGCTCAATATTATTTGGGTACGCCTTGGCATCAGTGTCCCCATTGCCGTTGGCCGTGTCCCATGAGGATCCGCTTTATGCTGCTTTATCATCATTGGCCCTCAGCCCCCTCGTTGTGCTTATCTACCTCTTGATTAGGCGGTAATGGAGTAGCGAGGGCTTCTACGGCTATGCGAGACCCGTTTCCCCCTTCTTAGCTAGGATCCAATTATATGCCTGGATCCTCAGTTACTTTCTCTATATTGTCTACACCGTTGATTACATTGTTTTTTACGTGTTGAACCTAAGCGGGGCATTATCGATATTGCTGACGCTGCTATTGCCGGCCGCCGCGTCGCTTCTCGTCATTAGCGGCCTAGTGTATCCAGCGCTATTAGGGGCTTCCCTCATTCAAGTCGCGTTATCCATCCCCTTCAGGTGGAGCCCCTCGCGATCCACGTATTTCCCGCACGACGCGTTCCTTAACATATTATCCACGAGCCTCCTCCTAGTGTGCATTACCCTGGTTCCATATATTGAAGGGAATAGTCGCGATGCCTGGGTTGTTCCCCTCGCCTTCATATTGTCCTCGGCATTAATGGTGCTCGGCGGCTTCTTCATGGCTCCCAGGATCATTTATTACCTGCAATCAATCGGCCAATACTCAATAATCCTAGTAGAGTACGCGGCGCTAAATGGCCTCCTGAGGAGGGGGCTACGCATTAGGGGATCCAGCGTCGCATTGGTTTCCTCAGTAATGGTACTCAGCGCCGCCAGCTTAA
Organism: Thermocladium sp.; assembly: GCA_049965935.1. Lineage (GTDB taxonomy): Archaea > Thermoproteota > Thermoprotei > Thermoproteales > Thermocladiaceae > Thermocladium. The sequence goes on along the minus strand of JBMFVP010000057.1, from coordinate 319 downwards.
TCAATTATGGTTTATTCTATGAATTAACCATTATACCATCCATCTCCGCCCTATACTTCTCACTGGCTATAGCGGTGCCATTATCCGCAGTGTTCCTAAGGAAGAGAATAGCGTACCTATTGGCCGCGCCTCCCCTATTGCTAATGCTGTATGGATTACTGGATGTATTCATGGCAACTAGGGGCCCATACTTAATTGATGCCGCCCTGGGATTAATTGCCCCAATAATTGCCGCATTGATGGAAAAATATAAGAGCGGAGGAGTCGCTTCCCATCAATGAAGATCGCTGTAGTTGGTTGCAGGGGCTTTGGGCGCGTT
>JBMFVP010000056.1:0-10709 GCA_049965935.1 Thermocladium sp. | reverse complement strand
GGGAGACATGGAAGTGCTTGAGAACGTCATAGGCAAGGAGACCCGAGAAGGAGACTCCAGGGGATAGGACAACGGCCCAATTGATTCCCCAGGGATACCAGAAGTTAGTGAACCTGTATAGGTGGCCATTTATGAAGCCACCGCTTAACCACCACTCAATGCCCTTAATTGAGCCTAGGCTCAGCATGAAGTTAGTCAAGTAGTACCTAATGTAGGGATCAAACTCATTTATGTAATAGCCCCACAGGTAGACTGAGTAGAACCTAATGTATAGGGCTAAGACAAGGGTTGAGACAAGCGCGACTCCAACGCCGAATAATTGAGAGAAGCGCAGCTCCTCATCAATTAATGAAACCTGCGCGGCTTCCTGCTTTGCCATACCCATCGCCGGCGCAATGAGTATATAAAGATTTGCCTAAATCTATGATTTGCTGAGCCATGGAGCCCCGAAACATCCAAGGGGGGCTTAGTAATATCCCAGTTTCGATTCAAGCATGGCGAGGAGGCGGCAAGTTACTTCATGGGTGCGCATGGGTCTCTCCCCTATTCTATACACTTCATGCGCCGAGGCGTACGTTGATTCGCTGAAGGAACCGTGGGGAAACCCGCCTATAATCACCGCGACGTTGCCTAGGGATAATAATCGCCTCGCCAAGTCAACTCCCTTCACGGGCACGCCGCGGGCGTCGTCTAGAAGGATCACCCTAGATGCTCCGCTGATCGTGATCGCGTCCCTAATTGTGCCTCTCCCCACTTGAAGAAGGGGCTGGCCCTGGGGAGGAACCCTGCCCCTCATCATTAACTGCCTCACTAGGCCGATGAAGTTATTATAATTCTGGGGCGGACGCTCTGCTGGGCTTATCCTTATCACTTCATCGTTGAGGGTATGTATGAGGACACGAAGCATGCCGGCGCTGTTCAGTGGACTACCCATTGCCGTGATTAGGAAGAGGTGAACTATGTCGGGCCTACCCCTCTTTTCGGGATTCGGTAATCGCTTAATTAATCCATAGTGCCTCGACACGTCCAGCACCTCCCCATTCACTAACTCGAGGGATGCCTCGGCCAATATTAGGGTTAACACTAAATCAACGCTGACTCAATTAATTTAACTTTTAACATTTAAAGCCAAGGCAGGGAAGACATGCTCACGAGGAGGGGTTCCCAGTGGACATATTTATTAATGGGAATCACCCTTGAGGCCCGTGGAGAACTGGTTAAGGGTTCTCGGCGACCTGCTGCTGAGCAACTTGAGGAGCAGCATGCTTCCCCTCCCCGTTGATAAGGGAACCTGCACTAAGTGGGCAAGCGGCCTGGGGCTACCGAGGGGCGGCGACACCATAATCTACACATCGTGCCTGTATCAATTGGTGCCGGCCATTAATAGATTAGTGTCACTGATAGATAAGGCCTCTAAAGTGCCTGAATTAGCTAGGTTAGCGCCCATGGGCCTCATGAAGAGCCTAGTCAAGCCGAGCCAGTCCGAGCTGGATAGAATGAGTGGAATAGTTAGGAGCATTGCCCTGCTTCTCAGGAAGAATGGCGTTGAGTTCGGGTACCTATATGAGAATGAGCCTTACTCTGGGGCCCTCCTCTATGAGTTGGGTTTCGAGGACGCGTTTAGGGAGTACTCGGCCGTGGTTGCGAAGGCATTGAGCGGGGCTAGGCGAGTTATAACCATTGATCCCCACACCCATAATATCCTGGTCAATGTTCTCCCCAAGTTCCAGAGGATCGATGCGGATGTGATTAATTACATGGAGTTAATTAAGGGCGTGGATAAGAGGGGGAGCGGGGCGGTTACCATTCACGACTCCTGCCTCTACTCGCGGTACTTGGGGTTAAGGGAGGCGCCGAGGCGGTTGCTGGGGAGTGCCGGGATAGAGGTTAAGGAGGACCCATACCTCACGGGGGTGGCGACATCCATGTGTTGCGGGGGCCCCATTGAATCCATTAATCCATCCCTATCAAACTCCATCGCTAGGGTTAGGGTGAGCGGGCTAAGCAAGTTATCGCAGATCATCGTGACTGCTTGCCCAATTTGCCTCGCTAATCTGAGCCGCAATGCGCCGAGTGGGGTTAAGGTGATTGACTTGATCGAGGCGATTTCATGAGTTGGGACGCCGCGATAAGCAGGGCGGTGGAGCATAACGTGCCGAGAACCATGGATATACTGGAGAAGTATCCATACATAAAGGAATTGGCCGCGGAGTTGAGGAGAGCTAAGGAGTCTGTGATTAGGGATATGGATAGGTACGTGGATGAGGCCATGGCCGCCGTGAAGGCCCTTGGGGGGAGAGCTTACTTGGCTGGGGACGCGGAGGAGGCGAGGAGGCTCGTGGGGGGCATAGTGGGGAGGGGGAAGATAGTGGTTATGGGGAAGTCCATGGTGGCGGCCGAGGCCGGCATCCGGGAGTATCTGGCTGGGGAGGGGAATGAGGTTTGGGAGACGGATTTAGGGGAATTCCTGATCCAATTGGCTGGGGAGGCGCCGAGCCACATAATAGCCCCGGCGCTTCACATGACGAGGGAGCGGGCGGCTCAAGTGTTGAGGGAGAAGCTTGGGGTTGATGTTAAGCCGGATCCAGTGGATATAGCTAGGGTTGCCCGGGAGTTTCTGAGGGATAAGTTCGTTAAGGCGGGGGTAGGCATAACGGGAGCGAATGCCGTGGCTGCAGACACGGGCGCAGTCCTCCTTGTGGAGAATGAGGGCAATATTAGATTCACGACAGTGGCTCCCCAAGTGCACATATCGGTGACGGGCATTGATAAGATAGTGCCGACGCTTCACCATGCAATGATGGAGGTGCTGGTTCAAGCGGCTTATGCCGGGCTTTATCCGCCCACGTATGTTAACCTGGTGGCGGGGCCATCCTCGACTGGGGACGTGGAGCAGGTAAGGGTTAGTCCAGCGGAGGGGCCTAGGGAGTTTCACCTTGTTCTGCTCGATAATGGGAGGAGGAGGGCGGCGAGGCATCCGGTGCTGTGGGAGACTCTTCTATGCATTAGGTGCGGGAGGTGCCACTTCCATTGTCCAGTGTATAGGGCCATGGATGGGGCTTGGGGGGATAAACCGTACTCCGGCCCCATGGGGGTGATGTGGAGCGCCGTCATTAATGGAGTGGAGAAGGCGGGTAGGCACGCGATTCTCTGCACACACGCGGGTACCTGTAGGGAGGTGTGCCCCATGAAAATAAACATACCAGACGTGATTCACTGGGTCAGGACCGAGTACATAAGGAGCATTAAGAAATAGGGATGGAAATAATATTATTTTATTTATATTTATTCTTTTGTTTCCCTTACGTTGCTTCGAGCGGTATGTCCTTTGTCTCCCTGAAGGCTACGGCTGAGGCTATGGCTATTAGGCTGAATGCCACGGCGTAGACTGGGAGAAGCGGGTAGGCTATGGCGCCTAGGTATAGGGACACGAATGATGCGGGCCCCGCCACGAAGGCGTTTCCGAATTGGTACGCCATAGAGTTCCCCGAGTACCTAACATTTGTTGGGAATATCTCTGAAATCATTGATCCCAGTGGCGCGTAGCCTGTGCCGTGGGCGACTCCGTAGAGGAACATGAATAGTAAGAAGGCGATTGCCGTCTTTATGTAGAATGATGGGTACACTATTGCTAGGAAGATGATGTTGGCGAGGATTACCATCATTCTCCTCCCATAGCGCTCTGACGCTATTCCGCCTAGGAAGACGAATATTATGTCCGCCACAGCGAATAGTATTATCCCTATTTGTGCGAATGAGACCGACACTATCTTGCTTAATTCGAAGACCGACGGTATTAGCGTGGCGCCCACGTAGAAGAATGTGCCGGAGGAGCCGGTTATCAATGTGCCGAGGAGCAGTGGGCGCCAGTGCTTAGCTATTAATTCCTTAACGGGCAGCTTAACTATTTTCTTCTCTTTCTGGGCAGCAACGAAGAGGGGAGTCTCCGGTATCCTCTCCCTAATGTATATCCCAATCACCAGTATGATGAAGGCCAGGAGATACGGTATTCTCCATCCATAGGCAAACATTTGGGCCGGGGGAAGCAATTGATCGAGGATGTAGAATGCGGCGGCTCCAAGTATTAATCCTATGCCGACTGTTGATTGAATGAAGGCCGACCAGAAGCCCCTGCGGCTCTGGAAATTCTCCAGCGTGAGAAGCATGGCGCCGCCCCACTCGCCCCCCAAAGCGAAGCCAAGTATTAGCCTCAACACGACTAGGAGTATTGTGGAGACTGCGCCGACTTGGGCGTAAGTGGGGAGAAGCCCCACGAGACCCGTTGAGAGCCCCGAGAGGACTAGGCTAATTATGAGCATGTTCTTTCTGCCCAACTTATCCCCGTAATGCCCAAAGACCACGGCGCCGACGGGGCGGAATAGGAAACCGATGGCGAATATTATGAGGGTCTCCGCCACGGCGTAGTATGGGCTTGTCTTCGGCAGGAAGTTTCTGCCTATATAGATGGCGCCCGAGGAGAACAGGAAGATTCCGTACCACTCCAGTATTGTCCCAATCATTGATGCGGAGAGTATCTGCGCATCGCTTTTATCCATGTAAAGGCCCAATTATGCCTCTTATTAAGTCTTTTTTATACTAGTTTAATATTGAACAAGATATCTGACATACTCTCCTCCCCAAAGGTAGGAGCAACTCCTCATTTTTTCTGTAAATTTCTGTCCCCGGGATGAGGGAGATGGGGAGGGGGAGCCAAAATTTAAAAGCAGCATTAGCCAGACTCATCAAGGCCCCGGTAGTGTAGCCTGGTTAACACGCGAGCCTGTGGATGAATCCAACGGAGAGCTTGTAAACCCGGGTTCAAATCCCGGCCGGGGCCCCAAGAACTAATTCCCCATGTACTTCTTTCCCAGCCTAGTCGCTGGTTCCCTCCAATCAGGCACGGGCGGAAACAACTCGTTCTCCGGCGCTGTCTTGACCTCCATGAGGGCCGGACCACTTATCGAGATGAAGCTCCTCAATTGATCCAGGTCCCTATTGTTCTCCGCCACCATCGCCTCCAAGCCATATGACCTAGCCACGTCGGCGTACCTCACGTCGGCGAATTCCTCAGCGAGGGGCTTGCCGTACTTCGCTGAGCTGGCCGCATTGATCCAGCCGAAGGATGAGTTATTGAATAGGATTATCTTCAGATCAATGTTTAGCCTCCTAATGGTCTCTAGCTCGCCCGCATTGAAGCCGAAGCTGCCGTCGCTCGTCAACACGAGGACTCTGGAGCCCCCTAGCCTGGCGCCGATGCCGGCGGGGAGCGCGAAGCCGAGGGCGCCAATGGAGTAATTATAGAGGAACCGCCTGCCTGGCCTCCTTACCCGCATATATGTGGAGGTGTATATGGCTCCCACGCCCGGATCCGCCGCTATTACCCAATCATCGCTTAATGCGTCCTCTAGTGCCTTAATTAATTGAATTGGATTAACGCCTCCCTGCTCCCCCTCCCCAATTAATGAGTATACCCTCGACAAGTAATTAAGCCTCTCCTGGATAATGGGCTTGCCGCGCCTCGAGACTCCTCTCTCCCTGGCTAGCTCTATCATGCGCCTCAGGATCAGCTTGGCGTCACCCATGAGGAATAGGTCGGTTCTATACATGTTGCCTAGATTGGCCTCGCTGATATCCACGTGAATAATCATGGGGCCCCGCATCGGCGGTATCCTCCAGTCCCAAGTATCCACGGAGTCCGCGTTGGTTCCCACCAGCAGCACTAGGTCGGCTTCCTGAACCATCGAGTTAGAGAAGGCGGTGCCCCCGCGGCTCCCCACCACGCCTATGGCGTATGGGTGATCATCGGGAACAGCGCCCTTACCTGAAATAGTGGTGCCCACTGGGATGCCCAGCAACTCGCTGAGCTCCTGAACCTCGCTCCACGCCCCCGAGAAGAGGACTCCCTGGCCGCACACCATTACTGGACGCTGGCTGCGCGCAATCATTTGAATGGCCTCGAGGAGATCATCATCCCCGGGCCTAAGCCTTAGGGAGGGGAATGTGGAGAAGCGTGGCTGTGCGTATGCCTCATCATCCGGCGCCTCCCCCTCCCACACATTGCTTGGAATAATGAGGATCACGGGGCCCGGGAAGCCCGTTGTGGCCACCCTAAAGGCCCTCCTCAGTAGCCTGGGGACAGAGCCGGGGCTGGATGCCTCTAGAACCTCCTTGGCGGCATCAATGAACATGGATCTCTTGGGGTACTCAGTCAATGTGTTGCTCCTCTCGCTTCCCTGGGGAGTGTCGGACACTATGGCTATTATGGGGACGCCGGAGATCCTTGCCTCCAAGAGGCCCGGGAGCGCCATTGAGGCCCCAACGCCGGGTAACTCAACGACGCCGGGTCTCCACGTGGTTCTGGCGTAGCCGTCCGCCATTATTGCGGCGTTCCTCTCGTCCCTCGCCATTACGTGCCTGAAGCTGGCTTCCCTCATGTCTAGGTAGAGGGGCAGCGCTGTCTCGCCGGGGAGCCCAAAGACATGCGTGACCCCGTACTCCCCAAGCATCTTCACCACGGCTTTGCTGGCCCTCATTTGCTCCACCCATAATGCTTCTCGGCGTATCGCTTAGTTATTATCCCGTTCTCGATGTCTCTCCTAATGAGTTCGGGATCACGCTGGGCTGGGTCTCCATACCCGCCGCCGCCCGCCGTGCGTATCTCCACGTAATCCCCAGCCTCCAGGTCGAGCGTGGCCTTGGTGTCGACCTTAATCCTCTTCTTTCCCCTATTCACTATGACCTCCGTGGGGGCGCCTGGTCCACCGCCCATTAATCCCCAGGGACTGTGCCTACCCCTATCCGCCAGCACCGTGACCGTAACGCGCCCCGACGCCACCATGTATGACCTAACTATGCCGGAGCCGCCCCTGTACTTTCCTGGACCCGAGCTATTTACCCTGAACTCGTACTTCCTCATGATGAGGGGGAGGTTCCTCTCGATCTCCTCTATGGGGGTATTCATGGTGTTAGTCATGTTGGCATGGATCCCGTCCACTCCATCCATTCCCGCCCTCCCCCCAAGCCCTACTCCAATTGTTTCATAGAAGGCCCAGGTCCTGCCTTCATGTACTCCCCCCATCATGATGTTATTCATTGAGCCGCCGCTGGCGGCGGGCACCTCGCCTGGCATTGCCTTGCTCATGGCTAGGTAAAGGAGGTCGGCATTGCGTTGACTGGTCTCCACGTTTCCCCCAGCCACTGGAGCCGGGAATACTGGGTTCAGCACTGAGCCGCTTGGGGCCCTCACGTCGAAGCGGCTAAAGGCGCCGTGGTTGAGGGGCACGTCTTCACCCATTAACGTGCGGAAAACGAAGTGGACACCGCTTATTGTCACGCCGAGGACAGCGTTTAGCGGCATCGGTACCTGGGGATCAGTTCCCTCGTAATCCACCGTGACCTTATCGTCGCCGATGGTGATCTTCACGGCGAGCCTTATGTCGCCTCCCCCCGGCTTCTCTAGGTAATCGACGGCGTCATAGGTGCCCCTCGGCATTGATTGTAGCCTCTTGATGAACATTTCCTCGGCGTAGTGGAACGCGTCCTCATTGGCGTCCAGGAAGGCTTGGAGCCCATACCTATTAATCACCTCGAGAACCCTGCGTTCCCCAGTTATGTTGGCCGCGGCCTGCGCCTTTATGTCGCCCATCCGCTCATAGGGGTTCCTCGAGTTTGAGGCGAAGAGGCTTAGGATATCTCTCTGGAACTCGTTTCCCCTCATTAGGTTGATTGGATTAATTATCAGGCCCTCCTCGTAGATCGTCTTGGCGTCGAATGATATGCTTCCCGGCACTTTCCCGCCCACGTCCGAGTGGTGAGCCTTATTCGCGGCGAATGCCACTAATCGCCCCGAGTAATATATTGGCCTAATCACGGTCACGTCGTTTAGGTGGGTCCCCGCTATGTATGGGTTATTGACCACGATCATGCTTCCCTCCTCGAAATTCATTCCCTCCTTCTCCAGGTAATCAATGGTGTTCCTCAATCCCCAGGGAAGCGAGCCCAAGTGAACTGGTATGTGCTCAGCCTGCGCCAGCAAGCGGCCCTCGGCATCGAATATGGCCGCGGAGTGATCCATCCTCTCCTTAATGTTGGGGGAGTAGGCCGAGTTCCTCAGCACTATCCCCATCTCCTCGCTGGCGTAGAATAGGGTGCTCCTAATTATTTGGGCAGTGAATTTATCCATGCCCCTCACCTCCTCAACACTAGGTTTAAGTACTCATCCACCATCCAGCGCCAACCCCCATTGATCACCGTGGTCGAGTCATAGCCCTCTATCACGGCGGGACCCACCCCCTCAGCGCCCGGCGGCAACGTGTTTCTATCGTAAATGGGGGCCTCCCTGAATTCTCCTCCAAGGTACACGCGTCGCCTCGCCGCTGGCCTCGCCTCGCTCCTAGACATTGCTCTCCTCACTAGATCAATCTTGGGCACCCTAGCCCTCGCCACGACCTTGGCCGCAACGATCTCCACTGGATCGCTTGATGCGTAGCCGTACAGCTTTCTATGAGTCTCCTCGAACGCCTCCCGCAGCCTTGACTTATTGGGGCCGTACTCTATGGTTATCTCGAATGATTGGCCCCTGTACCTCATGTCCACTAATTCCTCCATTGAGACATCGTTGAAGCCCTCCATCCCCATCTCGCTCCGCGCCCTGTGCCTTAACTCGCTGAACACGTCCTCCACATTCCTATCAAGCGCCGAGGCCGTGAAGATCCTAGTGACATCCACAGTTAATAGGCCGTAGGCGGAGAAGAGGCCCGGGTGCTCCGGCACTATTATCTCCTTGATGCCCATCTCCTCAGCCAAGTCACAGGCATGCACGGGCCCCGCGCCTCCGAAGGCAATCATGGAGAAGTCCCTCGGGTCACGGCCCCGCTCCACGCTTATTATGGAGATCGCCTTGCTCATGGAGTTATTGATTAACCTAATGACCCCCTCCGCCGACTTGACCGCATCAAGCCCCAGCTTCTCCCCAAGCCTCTCCCGAAGCGCCTTCTCCGCCAAGTCCCTGTGAATCCTCATTGCGCCGCCCAGCAGGTACTCCCCATTAAGTCGCCCCAGCACTATGTTGGCGTCGGTGACCGTGGGCTCCATGCCTCCCCTCCCATACGCCGCCGGGCCTGGATCGGCTCCAGCGCTGCTTGGCCCAACCCTTAGGGAGCCCGCCTCATCTATCCACGCAATGGTGCCGCCCCCCGCGCTCACTTCCGCTAAATCAATGAAGGGGAACCTAACGGCGTACCCGCTTCCCTTTATTGATCGCCCGCTATGCGTCTTTCCGGCGGCCTCGAATTCGTAAGCCACATCGGGCTTCCCATTCACCACAGCGCCGGCCTTGGCCGTGGTGCCCCCCATGTCGAACGTTATCACGTTGCTTATGCCGAGCTTTGAGGCGAGGAAGCTTGAGGCGAGGACTCCCGCCGATGGTCCTGACTCTATTATTGAGATGGGCATCCTGGAGGCGTACTCCACCGTGTTGAGGCCGCCATTGGAGGCCATCACGTAGAGGGGGGACTTTAACCCCATGTCCCTGATTCCCTCGCTTAACTTGTCGAGGTACTTGGAGACTATTGGGGCCAGGACAGCGTTGACCACTGTTGTGCTGGTGCGCTCATACTCGCGGTACTGAGGATCTATCTCTGAGGAGAGGAAGACGTAGCCCCCATACCCCTCCAGGTACTCCTTCACCTTGCGCTCATGCGTTGGATTAATGTATGAATTGAGGAGGGAAACGGCGACGGTTTCAATGCCTTCCCGCTCAATGAAGCGCCTCACCCTCTTTAAGTCCCTCTCCGGAATATCCTGCGCAATTGAACCGTCCGATAATATTCTTCCCCCAATGGTTAGGCGGCGGCTCCTCGGGATCAAGGGAGGCGGCCTGGCGAATCTCAGGTTATATATCTCGGCCCTCCTTTGCCTGCCTATCTCTAGGATGTCTCTAAAGCCCTCATTAGTTACCAGGGCGGCCTTTGGTAAACCGCTGCGCGTCAATAAGGCGTTGGTCGCGACTGTGGTGGCGTGGTTAATTATGGCTACATCGCCGCCCGTGAGCTCGAGGGACGCTAAGGCATTGATCACGGCCTCCTCCGGGTTCCTAGGGGTGCTGGGGACCTTGAGAACCCTCACTTCCCCGGTCTCCGAATTGAATAGGACAACATCGGTAAAGGTACCCCCAATATCTATCCCTATATGAAACTTAGACATATAGTTAAGTACTCCATTGTCATTTTAAAACATTCCCACCTCCTCCTAATGGATGAACCGAGGCCTTGGGATTACCTTTAGAGGGGTCATTCCATCATTAATCCATGCCTTAATGATGAGCTCAATTAATGTGGCACGAGAAGCGCATTATATGTGTATTATGCGTATAATATCGATGCGTTAATGATAATTTTCGCTTTAAATACTGATGCTCATCGGTGAGCGTGATGCCTCTAGTAATTAAGGCTAGGCCAAGCGTTGTCTTGATCGAGGCTTGGGGGAGCGAGGAGAGGATTGCGAGCATGACTGACGTGATTTACAGGGGCGCTGATCCCACTCATCGAGTGAGTGGGGAGAAGGTGGTGAGGAGGATCCGCTCCTTCCTGAGGGATGGGCACCACAGCGTGCTTGAGTTCATGGGCGCCTCGTGGTTATTGGAGTGCAGTAGGGCTTGCACTCATGAATTGATTAGGCACAGGGTGGCCTCGTACTGGCAGGAGAGCCAG
>JBMFVP010000055.1:0-10718 GCA_049965935.1 Thermocladium sp. | reverse complement strand
ACTAGGCGTGAATGCTCAAGCAGTCCTCCAGAAGAATAATGAGGCGTGGTCCTCCTTCTTCACACTCCTCAAGATGAAGACGGAGTAGCGCCCGTGAATGGGGCGTAACCCCCTAGACCTCGGGGAACCCTCGCCCCTCAAGGCGGGGAGGAGGTCAGTTTTCCTCTTAATGTTTTTGAAAACAAGAAACCCAACGGGAGCAGCGTGAATGTAGTTATTGAGAAATAGAACCCACTTAATGTAACGCCCGCCACCAGCGTTGAAAGCACAAATATATTACCTAGCTCGGTCACTAATCCTCCCCATAAGCTGAAATGGAAGCCATTGTATTGAACTCTGGCTCGCAGGGATGGTAATAGCATGGGCACGCTGGATCTATAGTTAACATACACATAGCCATATTTGCTTAAGCTGCTGGTTTCCTCCATGTTTATTAGAATCGTAATTAATATGATATTGATAACCATTAATAATAGAAGCCCAGGTAATAATAATTCGGGAACGAATCCAAGCGAGATCAGAATAAGGCCTAGATAAAGCGGATGCCTCACGTGGGAGTAAGGGCCACACGTAACTAATTCATTGGTTCTTATGGCACGTGAATGAACCGTGACGTAACCAAGATAACCGGCTGCCCATACCCTTAATGAGAAGCCCATTACTCCTATTAATCCAAATAACAAGGTGAATAATCTTAATTCGTTTACGGAGAAGCCATGAATGTATAGATATTCATCAATCGAGGAACCGGTGACGTATGATGACGCAAATGCGATGAAGTAAGCAGTTAGGAAGGCAATAGACCTATTCCTGTAGATAAGATTCATTGCCGCCAACCACGAGTTCTTTGAAGTAGTGTCCATATTGTAATAAATTAATTACACGTATTTAAATATTTCCCAACAAACCACGTTAATATAAAAAATTGAAATGATTTTTGAGCATTATAGCCAAGCTAACACATCAACCGATTAATCCCTACATTGAATTACACAATCGCAACTCCAAAGCCTTCACATCAAGTTGACCCGACATCAACCGCATTCGGATGGATTCGGCTGCACCAAGTAAAAGGGAGCGGGGAAGTAACCGGACTGCGGCTCCACGTAAATCAAGTAATTGGTAGAATAATATACAGGATAGAAACAAGTGCCATTCCTACCCCAAATTATTATCGATAAGTCGTATGCCGTGGCCACTTCATGCATGCTGCCGGCCGATACACCTACATTCAGCTCCGGTAAGTAGCTCGGCACGCTGGAACCGGATGGACCATCGAGCATGGCCATCATGATCACGCCCACCGGAATGCTTATGCTGAAGTAATTAGAGTACCTCGCATTCTCCACAATATTGCCAGTATTCTCAAATAGATCATTAACAACTGGGCTTAGCTGTACCTTTTTTAGCGCATTCATGGAACTGCCATTTATGTCGTGGAACGCCGTCGATACTATGGATCCCCAGCCCGAATCCCCCGTGGAGTAGGTAACAGCAAATTGATGAGTCTTAGTATTATTAAACGGAGCAAACCACACTAGCGTGATATTACCCATCTTGAGAAACGGCAGCAGTCCAATTTGTAGAGTATAATTAACTAGGTAACCGATGCCAATCAAATCAATCGTGGTGAACCCAGGAGAGATACCCCCAACTTGAGTCGCATTATTACTGAAATAACTACAATAATCGCCCACCGAGCTCCACATGCAATAATAATCTAATAATGTGATTTGGCTATGGCTAGACCATATGGTGAACCCAGACCCGCTAGTTTCTATGCCTACCTTGCCCAACCTAATAGGGGCAGCAAACGACATTGCAAAGCTTAAATCATAGGAAGTTTGTGAACCCACTGCTATATTAGCTAGTTCCTCTACCAATTCTATATAATTCAGCTGGGCTGGGGTGAAGTAGACGCCCATTATTGGGGCCGGCATTGTTCCGTTGAACATTATGTTCCCCCTATGCCACTCAATGCATGAATCGAATAGGGTAAACCATGGGCAAGCCGAGACCATGGCCTTGGGGGGCTGCGCAACGCATGATACTGTGAAGGACACGGCGGAACCGTTGTCAACGGCGGCCAAGCCCGGATTTATTACGCATTCCTGGCCGGGCGGGTTCTTGGTTACCACGGCACTCAACTCGTCGCGGAATCCCCCCAGCCTCACCACGGAGCCGGCGACGCTGCCGTCGCCCGAGATGGAGTCCACGGCACTCATCACCTCCCAGCCAGCCCCGTATGGATCGTACACGCTCACCTTGGCCGAGAATGGATTATCAGGGGGAGCCTCAATTAACCAGCACATCAATGACCCTGTATAGTTCCCGCTCGAAGGCACCTGCACAGTTATGGTAAAGCCGTGGAACACGTATTGGACAGACACCAATTGAACCGCGGCCAGCTGGGGCTGAAGCCCACCCCCCTCCCCGCTGGTTGGCCCCATCGTCCCCGAGCCATTGCTCAGCACTGTGGGAACCCCCCATATGGTAACCACGCTGCCGTTAACATCGCACCTCAGCGATACTTGCGGCATTACATAGTAAAGGTTAAGGCCCCTCACAGCGTAGAGAGGAGCATCCAGCACCAGGGGGCCAGTGGCGGAGACGGACAGCGTTGCATTGGATTGATTACTGGCCAGAACGCCCCTGTTCACGCCTATGCCGAGCTCCAAGCCGTTTAGCTTGGCTTCCACGCCCACCGGGGAGGCCACGAACCAGTAACCCATCACCGTCTTCCCAAGGAGAGGCGAGGTGAAGTTGAAGTACTCCGTCCAGTACCGCGGTTGGCCGGCCTCCATTGGTTTATTTATGTGGGGTATGCGGGAGGTTATTGGGACTCGCGGGATGGATGCGACCGGGGTTCGGGGGCACTTGGGGATTTGGTATGCCGAGCATATGCGCGTCAGGTTCATGGTGAGTCCCATATCTATCATCGCTGCCGCCGTATAGTTGATCTGGACCTGGACCTCGGATCCCTCCGCCAGCGACGGTATTATGGGTATGGTCACTAAATCCAGAGGAGAGAAGGCCGTGTCGCTCGCGTTGCTTATGGTGCTTAACAGCACCACGAGGGAGGGGCCCGCCGTCGATCCATAGCCTAACTCTTCATCCAGTTCCTCGGCGTAGGGCAGGTAGCTGGATGAATTGATGACTATGGTGCTCCCATTGCCTTCCCACTCCCCCACGTCCACGAAGCCGCCCGGGGCGGGGCCCACGGCGAATGCATAGAGGCTGGCATTGGTGATGGGAAGCGATAGGTTGTAGTATTTATCCATCCCATTTACCTGCATCGTTATTGAGGGGAAGAGAGGGGGATCAGCGTGGTCCAAACCATTCAATAACTTGGAGAGGGGGGATGGCTTCACGTAGCGGACCACATAATTGGGGCCGTAATAGACGAATACGACGCGGGGCTGTGATTCGAAGTATAAGGCAATGCCCAGCAATACAGTTATAGACACTACCACGGCAAGCTTTATCAATAATCTATTCATTTGTGATTAGCTACATTTGACTTTATATTTTTTCTCTTCATCTCATTGCCGCCAGAGCCCCATCCGTAAGGACAGTAGTTTGTCACGAGTCAAGTTTTGAAACTATGCCTCACTTTCACTCTCCATGGATTAACCCCATGTGTTTCTCCCACGATTACCATGATTCATGGCTTGCCTTCAGCGGGAAAAGCCCATGCGTGAACGATCGCCGCGCTGAATCGAGGCATCGATTAAACGCACCTCCCGATGAGGTCGCGCGCATTAGCGCATGATTTCCTCAGCTCCGCTGCTTTGACTTCGGGCGATGAGTCGTAGGTGAACGTCCAGAGACCCCACTCCACGCCGGCCGCGTACTTCATCTTACTCGCGTCCCTCAGCATGGGGTAGAACTCCACGTGGAGGTGGAAGGATTCATGGGACTTGACGGGGGCTTGATGAACCGCCATCACGTACGGCATGTCCCTGCCCAGCACCGAGTCAAGCATGTAGGTGGAGGCCCGGAGGGAGTCCGCCATGAATCTCACCTCATTATCCGTCAACTGGGGCAGCCTCTGCACGTGTCTCCTGGGAATCACGTGTATCTCGTAGGGCCACATTGAGTAGTAGGGCTTAATTATTGCGAATCCATCATTTAAGTAAATCAATCGCTCGCTTCCTGCCTCGGCCTTCAGCAAGTCGCATAACATGCAGGAGCCATGCCTTTTCATGTACCTCTTCATGTTCCTCGCCTCCAGCCTAACGCGGAGGGGAACATAGGGGAGTGCATATATTTGGCTGTGGGGGTGGGTCAGCGACACCCCTATCTCCCTGCCCTTATTTCTGAAGAAGTAGACATATTTTACAAAGCCTTGACTCTCCATCCCAGACACTTCTCTCCTCACCCCAAGGAGCACATTTGTCAATTCATCCAGGCTCAGCATGTGCAGGTCAGCCAGCGAGTGACTGGGGGACTCCACTACAACCTTGCAGTAACCAAACGATCTGCGCGACTTGAATCCCGAGACCTTCTTGTTTCGGGGTGGATCGGGGACCAACATTGGAAACCTATTGGGCAATATGAGGTACGACCAACCGATGCCCGTCTCTTCGTTGCCTGGATCGAAGGGGCATGAGGAGGATGGCTGCCACGGCCTCGATTCCCTAACCGTGGATATCATAATCCACTCCCCTATCAATGGGTTGAACCTCAGTTCCATTCCCATGAAACCAGCCACCCACGATCCAGTATTAATTTTTCATCATAATGGACCTCGATTATGTTCCACATATAAACAAGAAGGTGGGAAGGCTTCCGAAAAGCCTTGCGAGGTAGAGGGTCTAGAAGACGGGGCAACTAGGGCTAGGTTCAACAACACTGCTGGTGTTCGCGACATAAGGAATATTGGGAATTAATGCTAAGGCCAAGGGCGGTGGCTAAGGCGAGGGCAGCATGATGCAAAACTAGGATAATCTATATTGTAACTTTGTTGCAATGAAGACGATGCAACACACGGCATTTCAAAGAATGTTAATTGAGATGCTGGAGAGCATGGGTTATGTAATGATATTATGACGGTCCTCCCACCGGCAATACGCTGAATTGCTTGAATAATGGATAATATCATTAGCAGGGGCGCGGTATTGACTTGGCTAGGGATGTCGCGTTATCAGTTATTGCTGTGGTAGCTGTTCAGGGGGACCTATGTATTTTGGCTCATCGATTAGAGCCCTACTATATGTCTAGTTGCGGCGATTGCAGTCCTCTCTGGTGGATATTCATGAGCATTAGGAGGATGGTGATCCAAGTATTGGGAATTCATCACCTACGTATTGCTGGGCTCCGCGTTTGCAAGAGGTTTCAATGGGCTCATCGACTAGGTGCTAAGGTAGGGGCATATTATGGGTACTAGGTATGATGTTGCTCCACTTACATAGGAGCTAGGCGGCGCGCTCACGCTAATGATAGATCTAACAAGGCTCGCCGTAGTGCTCGATTGAGGAATAACGACTACTTTCCACGTGGTTTGGGTCCAGATTGTTTGGAGCGTCTCATAAGTGCATGGGTATTGAGCCGTAATTGCGTTATTTTCGAAATCGACGTGGAAGGCCGCGGAGTACTGTTGTGATGGCTCGAAGCTCGGCATAATGAATAGTGCTGGAGCATCATCTTCAAAGGCATTCGGAAATGCTGCATTGCTTCTACCATACCCTATGTTGTACGTCCAGGTTAAATTGGCTATAAAGACTTCATATCCATCAATTATGGGAGTTGCGGAAGGATTATTTGAGGTGCTTATGGACTCAGTGCCGGTAGGCATTGAAAACGAAACTGAAATCGAAACTCCCCCGGGGCTTAAACCAATACCTAGTCCGTAGCTACTTACACTACTTGTTGACGCTGGATACCAGCCAGTACCAAAGTTGGAGCCAAGACTGGTGGCTGCGAATGCTGATTCCCCGGAGCTGTAAGTGCCGTAGTAATCAATTGCGCCGACTTGGTAATTCTCTAGCCCATAATTATTATACATAGTCGGCGACTCGACGTAAGCCTCAAATCCGGTAACGCTCATGGGTAGGTACCAGGGGCCCACTGATGTTGATAAACCACAAACTAGAGGAAGCAAGCCTCGCCCCTTCCAGGGGCTGGGTAAGGTTTAAAAACTCTGGCTTTATTAGTGTTTAGCCCCACTGGTTAACTCTAGTCAAGATGGGGAGCGGGGGCCGACTCACCCCCGCAATACCAGTGGGGCAGACGAGTAGCACCCAATAAAGGGGTGTAACCCTCCAGACCTCGGGGAACCCCCGCCCCTCAAGGCGGGGAGGAGGTCAGTTCAAGTCAATACTCACCGAGCTTTATTCAAGCACTTCCTTTTATTTTTTGGTCAAGATGTTCCTAGAAATGGTTGACTCATGGATTGAAATAGCCATTGCGAATTTTACCGTGAATGTTGTGAATAGTTATAGGCTATATTGAGCAATCGAATGACTAGCATGATGGCTTGGCAAGGCATGGATCCGGCGATGGTTAAGTCAAGACTTGCCGCTCGATTTTTTAATTCTCATATTTATAAATAACCCTTACTCCCTCGAGATCCATGAGATCACGAGCGCCGGGCAGGGTGGATCTATTCAATACTCACCAGGACTATAAGGGCTTGCCCGTGGTGCCCGCCGCAATTAATTTGAGGACTGAGGTGGAGGGACGAGAGTCCTCGGGTTGCGTCAAGGTTGAGTCAGTCGATTTAGGAGAGCAGGATGAGGTCGACGCTGACAGCGAGTTCACGGGGAGGTGGAGTGATTACGTGATAGCAGCGCTGAGGGCTATGAGGAGGAGAGGCATGAGGACGAGTGGAGCAGAGATCACGATTAGGAGTGGGATCCCAATGGGGGCAGGATTAGGCAGTAGCTCGGCCCTCCTTGTGGCTATAATAAAATGGTTTGATGCATTGCTTGGGACTGGTCTGACCCGAAGGGAGTTGGCCGAGCTGGCCTACGAGGCCGAGAATTTAGAGCTGGGCATTCCCTGCGGGAGGCTGGATCAGTATGCGTCAGCCTTCGGGGGATTGATAGTATTAGAGACAAGGCCGCCCTACCCCGTCGAGGAGTTGGGGGTAAAGGACTTGAGCTTCGCGGTGGTGGATTCCGGAGTCAAGCACAGAACCTCCAATGTCCACGCGGAGAGGCAGAGGGAGTTGAGGGAGGCGTTGAGGGCCTTGGGGGAAGCAATGGGCCGCAACCTCGATTCTCCCTTGGACCAAGTGGATTGGGACTGGATTGGCAGGGAGGCGATTGCATACCTGGGCTCGCTGAGCTACGTGCAGAGGCGGAGGATTGAGTTCACCATAAAGATGAATCAGTCCACCAAGGCCGTTCTGGCCGAGTTAAGGAAGCCCAGGCCCTCGGCGAGGGTTGTGGGGAAAGTTATGAACGAGCAGCACGAGATGCTGAGGGACTTATACGACGTCAGCGTACCAGAGATAGAAGCCATACGGAATAGATTAATGGACTTGGGGGCCCTTGGGGCTAAGCTGAGCGGGGCAGGCATGGGGGGAAGCGTGGTGGCTCTATTTGAGGATGCCGAGGCAGCGACGCGGGCAGTCGAGGGATTAAGCAATAAGTCCTGGGTCGTCTCCATAGAGCCCGGGGCAAATGTGATCCCCTAGGCCTCATCCTTGAGTGGGCTTGGTCTTCTATTCATTTATTACTTGCCATACATTTCCTGTGGGGTAATGGCATTTTTGAAGTTAAAAATCTCCATATATCTCCAAGAATTAATGGGCCTTGTTGCTTTATTTAGAATTGAGGGTTTACTGGTCCTCTTAGGTCCTATTAGGGCCCAGAATTTTCCCTCGATTAGCTTTTCCACTTCATTTATTGTATCTTCGTTATCTAAGATGTCTCTCCTATCGGTCTTAGGATATGGGTCAAATATTTTACAGAGCCATATTAGTAACTAGTAGGGCTAACCCTTATAAGGATTTTACGTCGAAGTAATGCGAGTCCAGCATTATTTCATAATGATATTACAGAAAGATAGCCGTATTAGTAACTAGTGGTGCTGTTAATAGTTGAAATTATTGATAAATGATCTTGGTGAGCATATGGGGAGCAGCTAGGGACTCGAATCTCCGTTCCAGTATCCATCCATAGCGCTGCGCAGCATTAGTTCATACGATGCGCTCATCGCATTGATTTCGGTTAGTCTATCCTTTAAGTACCTGGCGAAGTATGAAAGCGCTGCTCTGTCGATAGAGAAGCTTGGCTGATTCTCGTATCTAACCTCCTTGAGAACCAAGCCATGCGGTTGGTGGGGAGGCATGGGAATGTCCTCCTCCGTGTCTATGGTTCTCCGCAGGCTATCTATACTCAATGCTCCCCTTCCCACCATCAATATGGCGTGCATTATCTTCCTAAGCATCTTGTTGCGGAAGCCGCGGCCCTTAAACTCCACGCTGATAGTGCCGTTAATTTCCTCTACATTTACCTCATGTATCTCCACCACAGTGGGGCTGCCGTCCCTAATCATGTAATTCCGAAGATCGTGCCTACCAACGAACACGGCCGCGGCCCTCCTCATCGACTCCAAGTCCTCACCCATAGATGGGGAGAAGTATATGTAGGTCCTCTGCATCGCCTTCCTGGGATTGAAGCTGGGTGGCACCTGGGCTGCCCCCCACACCCTGACTTGACGGGGTAGTTTAGAATTTATCAATCCGATCTTCAACTCATGGCTCAGGTCCACTGCCACCACGTTCATCAGTGCGGAGACCCCTGGATCAGTGCGGGACGCCTTCTCCAACCTCACGGGTGAACCATTTAACCTGGAGAGAACCCTTCCAATCACGTGCTCCACGCTCCCCTTGCCTCCCGAGAATCCATTGAATGCGGATCCATCGTACATCACTAAGTAAGCTATCCTGACCGTCATCGATACCGGATAACAGAATACCATTTAGCTCTATCCCCGTTTGGAAAGCATGGGTGAGCTATCCCCTTAGGCACCGAGAGACTGATTCCTCGGGGCAGTCTCTCCTATGGGAATTAATTGGTATTGTTCCCGAAGACTATGTCTCCACTATGTTGAGGGGGACATGAAGCTCAGAGGACTCGCTCCGTTTGATCAAAAACGCTGGGATCGCAATTATGCGGTGAAATCATTATGTTTGGATTTATACTCCATACGAAGCTCTCCGACATAACGGAGGAATATGTTGAAGGACTGAGGTACGTTAAGGAGATACTCAGGAAGGTTGAGCTGGACCTCTCGTCCCCTTACATCAGCATTATCACGGGACCCAGGAGATGCGGGAAGACCTTCATCTTATTGAAGACTGTGAGGAACCTCCTCCAACGGGGGGTGGGAGGTATGGTACTACCGAGTCGATAAGGAAGGAGAAATAGACTTCCTTTCAAAAAAAAAAAAAGGAGAAAGTAATGCATTGATAGAGGTTTCGTTGGAGATCGATGATTCCCACGTGAAGAGGTTAAGGCGGGGAATGGATTCCTTGCACTTAAGGGAGGGAATATTGATCACGCTTAACGAGGAGGATGGGGATGGGATTAGGATAGTGCCTGCATGGAAATGGCTGGCAAAAGATTAGCAGCACTTCTTCTGGTAAGCCATCCACCACCTCTCAGGGCGAGCGCTACATGCCTAGCGCGGATGTGGATAAGCAACATCAATATCAATGTTTACGGTAATAGAGCTGAATTGGTTTTAATGTAAGAATGCGAAAGGGAAGAAAGATTATTTTATTTGATGGAGCGAAAGCTCGATTCACTATTTTACCCTCCCCAAGTATATGATGGCGGAGTTGATGATGTAGTGGTGGATGTTGATGTAGTGGTGGATGGGGCAGTTGATGTAGTTGGCTGCATTAATTGCTGCAGGCTGAGCACCCATGGAACGGGCTTCAGGAACGTTAAGTTTATGACAAGGCCCTTGCCGATTATTATGGGGTCCCTGAACAGGTAGGCGTATTCGCCGTTCTTTTCTCCCCATGTCCACATAGATGCGCCGGTCGTAGGGGTCTCTATGATTGTTATGAACGGCTGCGTTGCAGTATAGCTGAACGATACTTTACCGTTAATTGCATAGGCAAATACGAGCGATGGCACTTGACCGGGGGCAGGCAATAAAGTTTTCGGTTCAAATCCTGTCCAGTTTTTTGCGCGAGATCATAGAGAGCGCCCCAAGTGTGCTTCTCTGGGCATGTTTTAACAAAAGACAGGTGTCTGTGCTGACTTTTGCCCTCTCAAACGCGTTTTAGCCAGGGCTAGAGCGCGCTCTGACCCCACCAAGGCGGCAGGGGCGCGTTCGTTATGTTCACGTACTGGGGGAACGGGTAGTTCGGAGGCACTTCCTGCTTCCAAACCGCAAAGGGCGGCACCAGGATCCACACATGTGTGTTGCTCACGTTTATTGTGACCAGCGCGGCGTTGTCGTTGTAGAGCTGTATCTCCTTCGGCCCGGTGTTGTTGCCGATGAACTTCCAGTAGACGTTCTCATATGTTCCATAGTTGCTTGTTGCAAACTGAACATTAAAGGATGTATCGAACTCGCCGCTCCCGTTGTACCAGAGCACTCTGCTTGCCGCCGGCTGGAGGAGCCTAGCTTCATAACCCGATTCGTTTACAGTTGTGCCAACCCACATGTATTTGGTTCTGAAGGAGAACGGCGGTATAATTCCGTTAAGCGGCGCGAGCTGGAAGTTCACGTAGTCGATCGGATTGCCGTAC
>JBMFVP010000054.1:0-11673 GCA_049965935.1 Thermocladium sp. | reverse complement strand
CATTTTATTTATGGCAGTGAGTAATTCATTCGAATCCATGCGTGGTTCACCAGCTATATGAAGCACTGCCTTCCCTCCACTTGGGAAATCATTAAGCCCGAAATACTCGTAAATTAATTGAAATTCGTTTTGATCAAGTATTGATGCTAATTCCTCAATGCTCCACTTATAGTAGCTCCCTTCCTCGCCTTCTGAATCGGCGCTTTGGCTGGAGTAGTAACCACCATCATTATCTCCAAGCACTGAGTTAATATAGTTAAGTGTATCCATGGCGACCGCCCCCAAGTACTGATTCCCAGTGACCGCGAAGGTCTCCGCATAATTAATGATGAGCTCAGCATTATCTATTAGCAGTTTCTCAAAATGCGGCAATAACCAAGCATCATCTACCGAGTACCTATGAAACCCGCCTCCTAATTGATCATGTATCCCCCCTCTACCCATTGCCTCCAATGTATGATTCACGGCATCTATGAAGGATGAATTAGAGTAGAAGCCTCGATATAGTAGAATTGAGTGGAACGTTACTTGTGGAAACTTGGGAAACGAGCCGAAGCCCCCGTGCCTCTCATCATACATATCCATTATCCTAAGTAAAACACCATTAATTACGGATACGCTTACCTGCGAAGATTCCTCCTTACTTGTTAGGTCAGTTAATTTAACCGTCTTTGCCTCTTGATAAGCCTGGAGAACCGCCTTAAGCACTCTAGACATGCCGGGAATCCCCATCGAGTCCCTCGGCGGAAAATATGTTCCAGCGAATATTGCTTCACCGCTGGGGGTTAGGAATATGGTTAGCGGCCAACCCGCTTGGCCTGATATGGAGATTGAGATGCTTTGAAGTTTCTTATCTATATCAGGTCTCTCGTCTCTATCGACCTTTATTGGGATGAAGTTATCATTAATTATCTTGGCAATTTCCTGGTCATTATAAGTATCCTCATCCATCACATTACACCAGTGACACCAAGATGCACCGACATCGATAAGTATTGGCCTATTCCAGCTCCTCGCTAATTCAAATGCCTCCCTGCACCATCCCCACCAATTAATTGGGCTAGTCATTGCCTTTAATAAGTAGGGCGATCCGCTGCCGGTTAAGCAAGTTATTCTATCCATGATTATGAAAACGCGGTTACCTATTATATTTAGGTGGGATGCCGCGTCTAGAGTGAGCACTACTCCACCATACATGTCGTTGACAATCGAGTTAAGTAGATGTCCCCAACATAGTATGGTATGCCCTCCTTAATCGCTAGCGATGCAACGAAGCCACTATATGAATCACAGGGAAGCGGCGAGTAGCCGAGGGCCAGCACCTCAAGCCCCAGTGACTTTAAGTAAATTGTAGTATTGATCACATTGTTTACTTGGCTTGGCTCCAAGTATTGATACTCATTGGTGGTGAAGTTATAGTAGGTGCCGTAGTCCTCATATAGTATGAACTGAATATATGGCGATAAGTTGCGTGCTAATTCGAATCCCCTATTTACGCCTATCAATGCATTGGGATACATCTCAGAGACGAGCTTCATGATTTTAATTACTCCACTTGCTTCCCCAGGATAGTAATCTATGGCGTCATCAACATCATCAAAGAGAACACCATTAAAACCGACAGCTAGAGCGGCTCTCACTCTACATAGGGTGTAATTAATCCATTGCTGAGACGACACGTTAACTATTGGCTGGCCCCAATCCTCATCATATCCAATAATTATTCCGGTTAGGTTCACTTGGCATTGGCTCCAGGTCGAATTATCGTACTCCCCAAGATCTATATATGCTATCTTTATCGATTTAATTAGGGTTAAGTTGCCTGGAGTGAATGCCCATGGCTGAAGAATCACTAATTGATACTCGTTAAGTACTCGCAATACATCACCATTAACATCATCGCCATAATACACCGTGAAGTTATGTAAATTAAGCAAAGGGTTATGAGTTGATTGAAGCAATTGATTACTTGGCTGAGTCCCAGATATGGATTGGTGACCCAAGTGAGGGAATAGGGCCAGCGCCAGCATAGCAATTGGTGCCCCAACCATGATTATCCTCATATCTAGACTTACCTGCATTGATAAGTAATTATCCATACATTTTTATGTATGCTGGCATCGACGGCAATGATTAGTGGACCGGGTGGGATTTGAACCCACGATCTCCCGCGTGCGAGGCGGATATCCTTCCAGGCTAGACTACCGGCCCCCTTGTTTTCCCGGCTGCATGAGTTTTAAAGATTTTCCGTCGCCTTAAAAACAATTAATAAGTTAAGTTTATTTATCGATAGTTACGGTGCATAGTTATGAAGATTGGATTAATTGGACTGGGAGTGATGGGTTACAGGATAGGCGCTAACCTGGCGAAGGCTGGGAAACTGCATGCAGTTTTCAATAGGACAATGGATAAGGCCATCAAGTTTGGCGCAGAGCATAATGTGGCAGTTGCTAATTCAATAAGAGAGTTGGTGGAGAATAGCGACATCGTGTTAACGATGCTATCGAATGATGATGCCGTATCAGCGGTGATTAGGGAAGCGATTCCTCATATTAAGGGTAAGACAGTGATAGATCTATCCACCATATCGCCAAGCACAAGCATCGATTTAGCTATGCAGGTAAAGAGGAATGGTGGGGAAATGATGGATGCGCCGGTGATAGGGACCTCGATACATGTTGAACAGAAGAAGCTAGCCGTGCTGGTTGGCGGACCTGAGGAATTATTTGATTTAGCTAAGGATATACTGATGGAGACGGCTTCATCCGTGACTTACATGGGTGGAAACGGCATGGGGCTCTACGCCAAGCTAGTGAATAATCTATTGCTCGGCACTTACGTCGCCGCAATCGGGGAAGCATATTGGTTCGGAGTCAGGAGCGGTTTGAAGCCAAGCGATGTAGAGAAGGTATTGCGGGAATTAAGTAGCGCTAGGTCGCCGACCACGGATCTAAAGTTACCCAAAATAATGAGGGGAGATTACTCGACTCAATTCGCATTGAAGCACATGAGGAAGGACCTCGAGATCATCCAGAAAGAGGCGCAAGGCCTCGGGATGCCTGTCCCCTTATCCGCATTGGCCCTTCAATTATATAGGTTAGTCGAGGAAACAGAGAATGGGGAACTCGATTTCTCGACTGTAGCTGAATTATTTAGGCCGAGGAGGATCAAGGATGGCAATACTATTGACAGAGAATGACGTCAATGAGCTCCTCTCATTTAAGGAGGCAATTGAGGCTGTGGAGAACGTATTCAGAATGATGGGGGAAGGCACTGCAATAAATATACCGCGTCGTAGAGTAATAACGAGAGAAGGCGTCCTCCATGTGCTACAGGGAGCCGTGCCAGGCCTTGGCGTAGCTGGGCTCAAGACTTACTTATCGAGCAGGCGTGGCACTAGATTCGTAGTGCTTCTCTTTGATCTATCCACGGGCGAGCTTGGGGCAATCATTGAAGCGGATAGGCTAGGGCAGATACGAACCGGCGCAGCGAGTGCTGTGGCCACGAAATTCATGAAACCAACCGCAAGCGTCCTCGGCATAGTTGGGTCCGGCGTGCAGGCTAGGGCCCAATTCGATGCATTGAGAGAATCATTGAAGCTAGATAAGGTAATCATATATAGTAGGACTAAGGAACATGCTACCGAGTTCGCTAAGTACATAGAGAAGAACGGCATTGATGCAAGGATTGCAGATAGTTATGAAGAGACCTGTAGAGCTGATGTCCTAGTCACCGCTACGAATTCCAAGGAACCATTCATAGATGGTAAGTGGCTTCCTAATGATATTCACATAAATGCGATTGGAAGTAATTGGGGAGATAGGGCTGAATTAATGCCAAGCGCTGTAATGCGGGCCAAGTTAATAGCAGTGGATGATGTGGATCAAGCCAAGAATGAGGCTGGGGACATAATAATGGCGGGGGCAGATGCGTGGCGGCGAGTTGTTCCTTTTTCCAGCATAGTTATTGGGGCAGTTAAGCCTAGCGGTGGAGTGACCATATTTAAGTCGCTTGGCATAGCCGTGGAGGACTTGGCCGTAGCTAATGTTATTTACGAGAAGGCCCGCAGGATGGGAACCTACCCCGAGTTCCCCGGCCACCATAAATCTATGGCTTAATTTCTCTGCCTGTGGCTTGGAGCCTTAATTGATTAACTAACAAAAATTTAAATATTTAATTTATTTATGAAAAACATGCCCGGCGAGCACGGGTTTCCCGTGGTCCTAACTAGCGAGGGCTCCACTGCCAGCGATACCTTTGGCGCGTCAATTGCTGGGTTCATAAGCGCCTTGCCTGACTCATACATAAGGGATTGGGTGGCTCACCTATACTTTAAGGTTAAAAGCAATAGGAAAGGCATAGTTAAGCGGGCCCCGTATGGATTAGCGAAGGTTCAAGCAGCGTTGATCAAGAGCGGCATTGACGCCAAGATAATAGACCCAAATAAGCTAGATAAGGCAGTGGGACCCAATACCAAGATATTGGGGATATACACCATGGATCCGCTGGGGCTTAGCTACGGTTCTGGCATAGTTTACTGGATACTAAAACTGGCTGATCTGCCGTACTCCGGCATTCCATACATATCGAAATCGTTTCTTAATGTTATAAATAACGAAGCAATAAAAAAGAATAGAAATCACCTAAAGATAATAGTAGGTGGCCCAGCCGTTTGGCAGATACTCGACTCTGGATCGCAGCATAAGCTGGGAATAGATGTTATTTATGAGGGGGAATTCGAGGAGGAGGGACCGGGGCTTTTTCATAAAATATTGAATGGAGAATCAGTACCTAATGTAGTGACCGCCAAAAGGCCAGTGCCAGTGAATCTAATACCAACCATAGTTACTCCATCCATTGGCGGACTAGTGGAGGTTACCAGGGGATGCGGCAGGGGATGCCAATTCTGCACCCCAACGTTAAGCGGCATGATTAGATCAATGCCATTTGAGGACCATATAGATAAAGAGATAAAACTTAATATAGAGATAGGCAAGGTCAAGGAGATAGGTCTCCACAGCGAGGAGTTCTTCAGATATGGAGCAAAGGGGATAAATCCAGAGCCGGATAAGGTGATCAACTTAGTTAAGAGTTCGTATAAATTAGTGAAATCATATGGAGATGAATACAGCATAACCACTGACTTCACCACGGCCGCAGTAGTGGTGCAGGCGCCTAAGATGGTGAAAGAAGTCAGTCAATATATGAATGAGGGTGGGGCTAAGAGCTTCATTGAGATGGGAATAGAAACTGGTTCCCCAAGATTATTGTCAATGCTAATGCCAGGCAAAGTTCTTCCCTTCAAGCCAATACAATACCCCGATATAGTTGAGAATGCGATAGGCATTTTAAACGATAATGGATGGATAGTGGTAGGCACCATGATAATCAATTTGCCCGGTGAGACCGATAACGATGTAGAGAAGAACCTTGAGTTGCTTGATAGGCTCCGGAAACTGCGGGTAATGACTTTTCCGTTGCCATTCATACCAATGGGTGCATTGCGACACAGGGACTTCACTATCCTAGATAAAATACTGGAGAACCCGCTTCGCAGAGAATTCGTGCTTGTGGCATTAAGTAAGGCCATAAGCGAAGCGAGGGCTGATGATGATATAATAACGTCTAAAATGGAGAATCCGGTGGTTAGACGAATGATGAAGCACTTGATTAGGGCCACCATGGGATTAGTGCTGAGTCGCTACAGGGAGAAGCTGGAGGCAATGCGTAGTCCTAATAATGCAAGGATAACAGAAATCGTCAATACCATTGGGAGAAAATGAATTAAAGCACGCATATTGTCTCCGGCATTGATGATAACCTCAATAATAATAGATGTACTGAACTATGTGGGCATAATAGCGTTTGCGGCATCTGGCGCGCTTAAGGCAATAGATAAGGACATGGATTTATTGGGGGTAATCGTCCTAGGTTTTTCAACGGCCCTCGCTGGAGGAATAACGAGGGATGTATTGCTCGGCGTGTTTCCTCCCATCAATATAGTTTACCTACCGTATCCCGTAACAGCCATTACGGCTGCAATTGCTACCCTGCCATTTTCTAAGTATGTAATGAGGGGCATGAAGCCCTTCCTCTATGCCGATGCCCTTGGACTCGGCGCATTCACTGCAATAGGTGCTCAAGTGGCATTTATGCATGGATTAAATCCGCTTGGAATAGCTATGCTTGCATCCATAACAGCTGTAGGAGGTGGTGTTATACGTGATCTTTTAGCTAGTGAGATACCCATGGTGCTCTCAAGGGAGGTGTATGCCACAGCCTCAATAATAGGGGGATTCGCTTACTGGCTTCTGGCCATGATAATTCCATTAGGCGATGATGCGATAATAGTGACCGTGCTTGTATCGGCGATTAGGATGGTAGCAATAGAAAGAAGATGGAGCCTCCCAAGAGCCAGAAGCCTCACCGAGCTCTAGTTGATAATATGCCTCCCACTATTCCTGAGAAGAAATTAACCAAAATGAATATACCTATGCGAGCCCTAAGTGGCCCAGCATAGGCATCAAACGCCATAGATATAACTGCAAAGGCCGCAATCGTATACATCGATAATCTTTGCATACCACGAAGCAATTGATAATAATTGGATTGCTCCTGAAACCTATAGGGGGACGCGAATACTATTAGCAAGACGTAAACTGCCAGAATCACCCCAGCATCTACCCATTGACCAACATAGATGGCCCACAATGGGCTCAAGATTAGATTAACTGGGTAAAACACATTGGTAATTAACTCAATTATGAGGGTAACGGCCGATAAGAAGAAGGAGTAACCGATGCCGGCCGCTACTTGTAGCCGTGCTGCTCTGCCGCTCATTAATGGCCACTCCTAATTAACTTCACTGAGCCATACTAGTTGAACCCTCCTTTTTCTCCTCCTTTCTAGGCAATAATTGCTCAATGCCTGGCAGCGTTCCTCCAACTATTAAGTTAATGGGGTAATAGGGAACCCCCAGCATCATATTGGTGGCTGCTGGATCCGCTTTACTTGCCATTACCTCCGCAAGCCGAGCGCGCACTGCCTGCAATGTATCTATGCCGAGGGCTAGGTACTGCACTATTCTTCTCATTGTGTCATCCTCCGGCTCAAGCCTAACTATTCTGCAGGCCAATAGGTTGATGCCTATCTCCTCCATTGCAGACCTAAGAGATGCCGCTACAGCATCAGTTATTTTGTGGAGATTAGCATAAACTTCCTTAAGCGATACTAAGTTCAGCACTTGAGACACGGATTGATCAACTATTGGAGAAAGGAACGCGGCCAATGCGTCGACGGTGTACTTCATTTCACCGAATTGAACGCTATTCACGAGCTTAGCTGCATCACTAACCATGAAGTAATAAGCCACCTGATACCGCATCGCCACTAATTCCTTAGTTTGGCTGACGCCCTCGCTCCTGGCCTCATGCCTCGCCGTGCTTATGAAGAGAACCTCTATCTCCCAAGGTAAATTACCGCTGTATTGAAGCCTTGAGAAGAATTGGGAAACCGGATTAGCCGGCGTCTGGAGATCGTGAGCACCAGCATCAAATACGCCAGTTATTTGTCCTTGAACCCTCACAACCGCCTTTTGATTTGAGTAAACGATTAAGCGAGACCGGGTTCTAACATCAACGGAATGATACTTCACTATTAAATCATTGGCCCCCATTTCATCTCTTCCTTGTTCATTTATCGTAGATATTACTTGTGCTCGTATTGACATATCTAAGGCTATCCCTATCAACTTAATATACTTTTCTATTCAACTTAACCAATAAAATATTAATAAATAATTGATATAAATTGATTAAATTATGCGGAAAATTATTACCTCAGCGATTCAGGAAGCATAAGCTTCAGCCTATCAGTAAATCTCATGTGTAATTCCTTGACCAGCAGCAAGATGGAGTCAGGATCCTTTCTAGATCTAGCTGCCTCCAATATTGCCCTAGCTGAATTTATGAGCGTCAAATCGAATTGAACTATTTTCTCCAAATCCTCTGGAAATAACTTGAATCTATCATGCATGCCTGAATCCCCAAGCGGCGCACTCTGTATATCGCTTATTAGACTACGTAGCTCTGATATTAACCTCTCATATCTTTGCACCGATTCACTGAATGGATCGTTTATCGCCTTCTCTTCGACCTCGCTGGATATTAAGCGACGCGCCTCCTCTAGGGATTGAGTTATGGCTTGCCGAACCAGGAAATCATCCTGCCGAATCAAGTCCTTAATCTTATATCCCCTGAAGCCCGGCACCAATAATTGAAGTCTCTCCAGTGGCGAGAGCGGGGAATCCGAAACTGGACCAGACACGCGCTTTACGACATGGCACAAGCTTAAATGTGTTCCTCTCAACTGTATTTCTGAACTGAAAACTAATAACCCAGCAAAAGATACCTTAGAACTTGATTATTAAGATTATAGTATCAATGAAAATGTTTATCTTACTTAGTTGACTCTAATTAGCAATGGATATAAAAATAAAAAGGATATATGATGATGCCCAAGATAGCGACGGGTTCAGGATACTAGTTGATGCTTTATGGCCGCGAGGATTATCTAAGGAACGAGCCAGGATAGACTATTGGGCAAGGGATATTGCGCCCAGCGATACGCTTAGAAAGTGGTTTAATCATGAACCCAGCAAATGGGATGAATTTAAGGTGAGGTACTGGAATGAATTGGACTCTAAACTGGATCACGTGAAGGAATTAATGAGGATAATCAATGAAAAGGATAAGGTAACGTTATTATTTTCAGCTAAGGATAGGGAAAGAAATAACGCCGTGGCACTGCTGGAGTATATACGCAGTAAGTCCAACTATTAACGTGAGCATAATGGTAATTAAGGTCGTCATGGCAGTGGAGAGGGGGGATTGTGAGGTTGAGAATGCATTAAATGAATATGGGGCTAGGTTCTCGGTGTCTAGAGTCAATATAGGGCTAAGTGAATCCACGCATCTAATAGCATTGAGCGAAGATTCAATAGATAGAATAGAGAACGCAATGAATTACTTAAGAAGACGAGGACTAAAGGTGGGCATCGCGGGCAGGAGAACTATTTGGGTGAGGGGACCAAGCTGTTCTGCATGCAGAACCATGGCTGGTCTAGATATAGTAATCAACGGCAGTAAACCGGTGGAGGGCAAGGCCATATATAATGCATGGATCTCAAATAGAGGAAAGATCCGAGAATTGATCATTAAATTGAAAAGGAGCGGGCTATCCTTCAAACTGCTAAGCATAGATGAAGTAAGTAGAATAGAATTAACTGAGAAACAATTCGAGGTACTCTCACTAGCTTATAGGCGAGGATTATTTGATCCACGACGGAGAACATCAGTATTAGAATTATCTAGGGAACTAGGAGTATCTCCATCCACATTTAGCGAAGTTTTAAGAAAGGCTATAAAGAAAGTATTGTTTAATTACTTCAATGAACTTCCATGAACGCCGCTTATGCAAGAGGGGTCTTGGATTATCATCTGCCCTTTCTCATCATTGCATAGAACATGCCGAATATTACTATGGCAAAGCCGACCGCAGCGGTTAAGTCGCCTATCATGCGGAGCCAAATTATGTTATCCACTAGTGGCAATTCCCAGAAACCTGGCGCACCTGATGGCGTTACAAGCGTCTTCACGAACCAATAACCATATTTTAATTCATACTCGAACTGAATAATGCCAATTGGTAATAAAGTTATTAATGCTTGCAAATAAAAGCCTATGCCAATTATTATTGCTGCCCATCGCATTAGCCTTAAGTATCTATCATTAAATGCACCGGAGAGATAATAGGCTGTTACCCACATAAGGATGGTGGGCACTCCATATGCCAGGGGAAACGCTAGATGCGCGTGTGCCATGGTTGTCTGAAGATCATGAAGATAATAGTTCAGCATTGGTATATTTATGAGACCGGCACCAAAGGCCGCTGCACCTATTCCCCCACCTATTCCAGCCACAAGCGCATAAGTAATCAGCGTTTTTTGGAACTCTGTCCTCGCTTCACCCCTGCGCCATAGTAATATGGCATATATGATCATGAAGCCAAGGGGCACGGCTTCTAGCGTGCTAACTATGGCCCCCACATACATCCAGAAAACGGGTAAACCGTTGAAGTAATAGTGATGAGCTGTTCCTATCATGCCTGTTATTATCTCAGTAGTTGCATCAAGACCAGTAACAGCTATCCCCAACCGAGAAGGCACAAGACCCGCTATTACTAGGAGAACAACTATTATAGTTACAACTATGGGAGGCCAGAATCCCTCCACAAATGCATGAATAGTCATCCACCTAAAGTATTCATCAATTTGAAAATCACTCCAAGGTTGAATTATGGGTAAAGCACCTATGAAAGCGCCGGCCGCTGTTCCAGCTATTGCTATAGATAATATCTTGGCAAATGGCTTCAATGGATCCAAGGCCATCTTCGATGCACGCCACCATAGGAGTGAGACGTAAGCCAATAATGCCGATATTAATATCAGCCATAGGGTTCCTTGCGTCACCACATCCCTCCCCTGAGCACCAACTATGAACCACCAAGGTGATGGTATTAAGCCCAAGTAACTCATCCAAATCCCCAGCAATGTGCCTAGTCCCGTGATTACTCCTAGTGATAGGACAATTATTAATTGCTTCCTGCTTATATTTAGACCAAAATAGGGAAAAACAAAGAATGAAAAAGTAACCCAAGTTAATGCTATCCATAATATGGCTAATGTATAGTGCAGCGCCCTAGCCACATTAAAGGGCAAAAACTGGATAAGGTTAATTCCATAGAGGGAGGTATCCACATATAGATGCATAACATACGCACCAAGTAACCCCTGAACACCCATAGCTATCGAGAAGAGAAGGAAGGCCCAGAGAGTAATTTTTTGAACACCATTGGGTTGCGGCAGATTTATTATCAGCCTAGGTTCATGCCAATAATCCACTAGTTTAAGAACCACGTATCCGGCCATAGGCATTATTATTAATAGTATGGTGAATACCATTGCCCAGGAAGCAAAGGTAACATTGTTAGTGAATTGAAGTAGGCCTGGCATATAGGGGAAACCATTCGTATAATTATCCATGGCTACCATAGCGG
Organism: Thermocladium sp.; assembly: GCA_049965935.1. GTDB lineage: Archaea > Thermoproteota > Thermoprotei > Thermoproteales > Thermocladiaceae > Thermocladium. The sequence goes on along the minus strand of JBMFVP010000054.1, from coordinate 558 downwards.
TCCAAGCAAAGTAAGCCACTAAATCCCTTATACTATCCTTATCCATCACTAGGTCAGGACGCAGTCGAAAAACGTCAGCCCTTGGGCCCAGCATTTCCCGATAGAAATTGACCGCATCATTGAATCCAACGGCGAATTGATTGCTCACGACCATAACATCGCCATGGGGACCCGGATCAAGCCTGGGCATTAAATCACGTCTTATATCCATCATGGCTGAGGCATTTGATAGGGGCACTGAATCAAAACCTATAGAGCGCGCGGCTGCATCTTCAATTATTCTCAGCGTGAATGATGTGAAGTCGATTCCAAAGTAACTGCCCATGCCAAGCACCGAACCATAATCCATGAGACCATATTTTTGAAAGAGATATTTGCCATGAATTATCTCTTGCCCAGTGAAGATAATTGTTCCATTCTGAGTCATCACCTCGCTTGGTATTGGGGGTATATGAGTGAAGGTGTAGTAAGTCATTAAGCCGTACACTGCATACACGAAGATGGTGGCCATTAACACTATGATAGGCCACAGGGATCTACCGTTCGCCATATGCATAC
>JBMFVP010000053.1:0-12164 GCA_049965935.1 Thermocladium sp. | reverse complement strand
TGGGATTTGAACCCACGCAGGCCTACGCCAACGGGACCTCAACCCGCCCCCTTTGTCCATGCTCGGGTACCCCCGCTCTCATTCCCCCTTAGTCGTCGCACTATTTAAATTTAGCCGTGGACTCGGGTTACAGCTTGCCTGGGTAGTACTTGGCCAATGCATTAGTTATTGGGGCATTCTTGGCGAAGCTGTTCCTAGCGTTCATCATCACCTTAAGGAATCCGGCCTTATCGTCGTAATACATCTTGATGATCGCCTTTAATTTGCCCACGAAATCCTCATACTCCTTCTCATTTATATCCCTGGCCCTGGCGTCGATGCCTATATCTATTAATTCCCTCAAGTCATTGCCGAAGAGCCAACCATTCTCGCCATCCTTTATCAACTCCATTGCAGCTCCATCCCTGGAGGATAGGGAGGGAGTGGCGTTTAGCCCGCCCTTCATGAATGACGTGCCCGATGCCTCCCAGCCGGGGAACGGCGTGAACACCATTAGGGAGGAACCCGCCACTATTTGCTTCGCCAATTGAATCCCGTAGTCAGGCATGAACACGACGTTCTCGTAATTAAGGGCGGCCTGCTTCATTCGCCTCATTACCTCGAGTCCATATGAATCATCGGGGTGAGCCTTCCCCGCCAACACGAAGACGGCGTCCCTTGGTTGCTCCTCCTCTATGAAGTCAAGAATGAATTCCGGCCTCTTATATTTAGTGACCCTCCTATTCCAGGCAATTATGGGCCTATCCCCCGCATCTACCTGCTTGTATCTAGTGATTGTCCTCAATAATTCCTCCCTGGCCCTGGCCTTAGCCGCTGCCAATTCCTCCATGCCCTTAGCCCCAGCTATGGCTGGGTGAATCCACCGCTCCTCATCCACTCCATTAGTTATGTAGGTGACCTTATGCATGTGGTGCGGAATCACCTTGCTCACGACGTCCATCATCTTCTCCGAGACCACCACGCCTCCACCAGCCATGCTGAGCCCCAGCTCCGTCAGTATAACTGGGTTGGAGATGAAGGAGAAGCCGAATTCATCCTCGAAGAACTCCCTGGGGAATGATGGGTGACCCCAAGGACCAGGCGTATGAATTATGAGCCTATACTTCCGCGGCTCAAGCCTAAGCACGAGAGGCAACAGGGCAGTGTATGCCTCCTGTAAATCAATTATCTCAACGTTATTGATGCCGATGATCCTAGTTATGTACTCGGCGGCACCCTTGGCGAGGAGGACATACTTGGCGAACTTATCCTCAAGGCTCTTCTCTATGTAGACCCTATCCACGAGACTCGCCGCCCACATGGGCGACGTGGGATCAATGAAGACGACCCTCGCCTTACCCACCCGGTACTCCATGAAATCTATCAGGACCCTCCTATGCCTAAGCCTAATGCCGGCACTATCCACCTTAACTAGTTTCCCCAGGAATTCCTTGGGCTGGGGCTGCGGCCTCGGCGTTAATTCATCGCTAAATGAGTAATCAACGTAACCCTCCCTATAGAGAAGCGTTATCACCACGTAATCAATTCCTCGCCTCGCCATTGCATAGAATTTATCCCCCTCAAGAACCCCTAGGCCGCCGGCGTACGTGAATCCCTCATCCAGCGCTATCTCCGGAGTAACGCTTACAATAGTCATGCCCCCTAGGGGATACTCGTTATTATTAGGCTTTACGGTGCACCCAGGGAGGAATGCATTAATGGTAATTACCCGGGTCCACTCCCAGGGAACTGGGGGAGAAAATTTATGAACATGAATGGCTTGCCCCTTCATGGTCATCGCTTGCCCCCGTGACTGTTACGATACCTGCATATTCGACTCCAGTTACCGCCCGCTCCCAATGTTTCCAGTGAATGGATTCACATGCGCCAGGGGCAGGGCTGATCTACGGAGAAATAGGCTAAATAGGGTGGAGGCGCCCATGATAGACGGGAGGGAAGCCACCCTAGAGGAGGCCATAGATAAACTAGCTAGAATAGTGAGGGAAACCGCGAAGCGTGACCCATCCAGGATAATTCATGTGGATTACGATGGGAACCAGGGCCTCCTCACCTGGTACTACCCGGCGAGGCTCTGGAATGCATTGGGGGCATCGCAAACAGATTACTCAATATGCAGCGCGGAGGGGCATGCCGCCATAGCTGCCCACTACGGCACCAGCTTCGGCGCATTGCCAAGCGAGTTCCAGCGATACGGTGCAGCGGTTCTATGGGGCGTGCCGGCCAGCGTTAGTTTCATTCATGGCTGGGTAGCGCTCAGGAATGCACATAAGATTGTAATAGATGTTAGGATGAGCGATGCGGCGAGGAAGGCCGATGAAGCGATAATTGTGCGTCCAGGCAGTGATGTGTACCTAGCCATTGGGGTAATCAAGGAGTTATTCAGGATGGGGAGCGTTACGGGGGATGTTGATGGATTGCCCGAATTAAGGGAATTCGTTGGGAAGTATAGTGATGAGGAGATAAGCGAGTACACGGGCCTCAAGTGGAGCCGCGTGAAGCAACTAGCCGAGTACTACTCCCAGCGCCGCCCCCTCACGCTAATCGGCTTCGCCTTGGGGAGGAGTAGAAATGGTGGGGACGCGATTGGCTTAATATCCCTTATCCCGGCGCTCCTCGGAATGGAGCGGGGATTCTACTACTCCAACTCGCTGGGTTGGGGCATTGACTTCAATTACTTGAGGGGACTACATGCTGCTCGCCCTGGGAGGGTGGTGGGAATGGCTGAAGTGGCGTATGAGGCTGGGGAGGGGGCCTTTGACTTAATGTTCGTATGGAACTCCAATCCAATTCACTCCCTTCCTGGCGCCGATAGGTTGAGGGAGGCCGTGGAGGAGGGGCGATTAACCCTCGTGGTTCATGACCCGTATTGGAGCGAGACGGCTAGGCTTGCCGACATAGTTATACCGGCCCCCACTTTCCTGGAGAAAATGGATGTGGTGTATAGTTATTGGCATGAGTACTTGATCCTCAATGAACCCATGCAGGAACCCATGGGGATGCCGGAAACCATGCTAGTGAAGGAGGTGGGGAGGAGGGTTCTCGGCAATCACCCCCTAATAATTGAGGACCCACTGCAGGCGGTTGATGTGGCAATAAGGGGCACGGGGGTGACCATGGCTGAATTAATGGAGAAGAAGATAGTGCCCATCAAGAATAGGCCGAGACCCAGGAAGCCCAGCGCCCATCCCCTGCCAAGCCCCTCGCCTCCAGGGAAAGACTTGATTCTAGTCTTCACGTCCCACCCCCTCTACACTAATAGCCAATTCAAGGAGGTTTATGGCTCCCCCGAGCCCATAATGTATACGCACGACATCGAGGGAATAGTGGAGGTGGAGTCCAAGTATGGTAAGGCACGGGTCAGGGCCGTTAAGGATGAGGGAACACCAAGCGGCGTGGCTTGGATGTTTAAGAGCGCCTTAATTGACTTGGATGGGAGACCCATTAATTCCCTCATTGGTCCAGAGAAGGGCAGGTATGGAGGCACGCCACTACTTAATGGGGTCGCGATAAGGATCATTTAGGAAGCATGGTGGAGCCCCGGCCGGGATTTGAACCTTCCCTGGGAAAGCCCCATCCGGGATTTCCGCTACTTCCTCGTATCTACGGGTCTCAACCTGGGCCTGCAGCCCGTCGCTCTAGCCGGACTGAGCTACCGGGGCCTTGACTCGAGTCGGCATGTGCATTTATAAAAATTGCCTCCAAGCATCGGCCGTTGTTGCAGTACCCGAAGCCGGCCCGCCTAAACTCCCTCAATAAAGAGAAATGATGAAGGTGATCCCATTATTCGCTAATAGAAGATATAGGAGAAATCGGGAGGTGGGGGTGCCGTGAATGGCATTAAGATCCTCCACACATAAGGTTAAATTCTCCATGTTTTTATACGATGTCTATGATCGATTATGAAAAGGCTTCAATAGATGATGTATTGAAAGAATTAGCCACGTCAAGGAACGCTGGGATAGAGGACAATAGCATGTGAGAACCCGCCGCAGCCCCCTACGGGATCAAGGAAGCAGGAAAACCGCAGCCGAGACCCTCCGAGAAACCCAGTGATGACTAGTTCACTGGAGGGTGGTCACGGAATTAATTTTAGGTAAAAATTAAAAACGCCGAGGAATCCCCCATGCGGGGCCCGTGGTCTAGCGGCTAGGACGTTCGCCTCACGCGCGAGAGGTCCCGGGTTCAAATCCCGGCGGGCCCACTTCACTAATGCTTCCTAAATGAGTCTCATCATAGATGCCCTTCACAGGAATTAAGGTGAATTACTAATGGTGGGCAAGAATGCTCCGAATCTTCGGGTAGGTCACAGTTTATTGTATTTGATGTTTCTTCCCCTAGCTTTCTCAATGGGGTACCTCGCCTCGTTTATCTCCAGTTTTCGGAGGAGGGATTGCGTCAGGTCGAAGCCGTATTTCTGGGCGAACCTAAGCAGCATGAAGAGGACGTCGGCCATCTCCATCGCTGCCTCCTCCCTTGTCTCCGGGTTCCTCATTAATTCCTCGCTCTCCGCTTCATTTCTGAACCGGAATATTTCAAGGAGTTCCGCTGCCTCAGTTGTCACCCCTATTGCCAGGTCCTTCGGATTATGAAACTGATCCCAATCCCTGGCTTCACAGAATTCCCGAACCTTAGTCTTCAGGAACTCCAAGTTAGTTGTCGAGTCCGTGGCACTCATGCGCTCCAGGCTCAGCGCCCATTAATATAACTTTAAGCGCGCCTATGCCTCGATTAACCGCTCGCGGTGAACATGGGGATTAAGCATTATTAGACTCCCCCATCCATGGCAATGCATGGTTAGCATAAAAATAGTTTACTGCAGGCCCTGCAAGTTTCAGCCGAGGGCAGTGAAGCTGGCCGATGAACTTCTGAGCCTCGGCCCATCAATTGACTCAATAACGCTCGTACCGGGCAGCGGAGGCGTCTTTGATGTATTCATCAATGGTGAATTAGTGTTCTCTAGGCATAGGGAGGGAAGATTCCCGGAAACCAGTGAGGTACTGGCCAAGCTGCTTGAGGTCACTAACGGGAATAGAGCTTAAACCAATGTGCTGGCCACTGCCTTAAGCCGCGTTATTATCACTGCAATAATTGCTAGGAATGTGCCCACCACTAGGAAGGCTCCCCTTAGCGTCGCGACGTCAATTATGAGGCCCCCAATGGCGCCGGAGAGAAAAGTGGCAGTTAATGCGAATGTATTGATCGCGCCCTGGGCCCTAGCCATCATTTGGCTCGGAACCGCCTTAAGCATGGCTGCCCCCGTGACGACATTGATTATCCCCAGAGCAATCCCTATCACTGCCGTGGGCACCTCATCCAAGTAAACATTGCCTATGAAGCCGATGGATGCCGCCGAGGCCCCCATGATGGCCATGGCTATTGCAGAAATAATCCCCACGCTCCCCCCTAAGCCTAGTGGCCATTATTGAGCCAAGTATTGACATTGCCATTATGGTGACCAACAGCATGCTCATGTAGATGGGAGGCAACTTAAACTCCTCCTCAACTAAGTCGGTGAACAGTATTCCAGACATGCCGAAGACCAGGTTCGCGGCTAGGCTAATCACTATGAATTGAAGCATGAATGCATTGCCCTTAATGAAGACAAGCCCTTCCCGGATAGAGGATGAAACGCCTCAGTTGAGCCTGATGGCTTGGCCTTAATTAATGCCAATGGGATAATGGAGGCGAGGAACACCATTAAGAGCGATAAGATGGACAGCGAGTACCCAATACCCAGGAGGAGACCGGGAACCGCGAAACCGAGCGCCTCCGCCAATGAACCCACAGCATTATAGGAACCACTGCCGGACTTGTACTCATCCTCTCCCAGGAATTCCGTGCCCCAAGTAGTTCTAATGGAGTTAAGTATATCCGACGTCATTCCAAGCAGGAATGCCGCGACGTATGATGAAGCCACGACCAGCATCTCGGGGCCCCTCATAATCGCCATAATCATGGGAATCAACGCTATGCCCATAACACCGGCCGCTGCCTCAGCGATTAATTTTCTCCGCCTCAACTTATCCACGATAGCCCCCACGACAAAGCTCAGGAGGAGGGGAAGCGATAACATGCCGTCCCCAAGCCCAGCGAGAAAAGCCGAGCCAGTGTAATGCAAGAGGATCCACATAACCATCAAGTCGAAGGCCGACGTTCCAAACCTGGAAACGCCCATCTCAATAGTAACCAACTTAAAATTGCGATTCATCCACGGCAAACATGGGAAACCCATTTTAAAAGTTTAGAACTAATCATTCTCGATTATGGCAGCACTGTCTACATAGCTCGCCTAGTTTCCCCCTATTCCTGCTTAATTGCCTAAAGGCCGGGTGCCCATGGTTCCGCAGTCCCCCGCTCATTCGTGGAGGTATATGAAGTAATTCATGAAGCACCACATAGGCCTTATCCTCGCAACTCAATGAATCGAATCTCTCGGATATAACCTCAATAATGTAAAGTATTTGAGGCTTTAGGACGAATCTCCACTGAATCGGAGTGCCAAACGTCCGAGCCACCGCTAAGCTTCTGGACCCCCTGCTCCTAATGAATGCAACTCGCTCCAAGTTAAGCCCAAGCCCAAGTAACTCATTTATGCCTACAGCCATTTCTCTAACATCAACCGCCTCCTCAAGAATCATTAAACCCAGCACCCCCTCCCCCCTTTTCTACGCTGCGGCAATGATGAAAAGCCCAATGCATAGAGCCGGGATACCGATAACCGCATTACAGAGCGAACACGCAAACATGATGGGAACCAAAAACAATCATAACTCCAGCAATGTATTTATGTTTGGGACGGGGAAACAGATCGTCGTGGCTAGCGGAGAACCTGTATCTACTGGTGATCAATATAGTATTGATTATTGTATAATAACTGCTAATGGTCCAGTAGGCGATACAATTTATACTGATTATATGGGATTTAATGATATGCAAGTAGCTAGTAATAATTCCTATGGCGACGTAGGTGAGTTTCGGTATTATGATGTGGGGATAAACATGACTACTGCATTGGGTATTGATGGTAAGAATGGCTACAATTCATACATGACTTGGTCAGGCGCATATGAGGCAGCGGAGCCGAGTGATACGTCCTGCTCGTGGTTCAGCTACTCTGATCTAGAGCTAGCATTATCGCTCGCCCAAGAAACGCTGGAATACCTATTCGAGGCAGCGACGGCTTCAGACCCATCCCAGCCAATAGCATCCCTAACCTCATCCCTAACCATAACGGGCCCCGGATCCGACGCCACCTCCAACCTGGTCTGGTCCATAGGAGTGGAGAACCCCTACCTATTCTGCTCGCCCGAATCCACGAGAACCGGCGGTATATACCCAATCGGATTCGGACTGATCAATGGACAAGGCGATTGGCAAATAAATCCGGGCGTTATTAATACTGCGGCGTCTCCCGTGTACTTCGGTCGTGGGGTGATATGCTACCCATTGACTAATGGCTACGTGGAGGAGGCGTTCGGCGGCAGCGTGTACTTCGTGCTTCAGTATAATCCAAGTGGGTCTCCTCAGATAAGTCAAGTGAGCACGCAATACCCAACCCCCATCTACGCAGTAGACTTCCCAACCTCAGATTGCCCAGGCTAGGCGCTGCATTAAAAGGGGAATCTACGGTACCTCATTTATAATGAAAGTTTAGGATGGAGGAGAGCGGCGAGGCTTGTGGATTCGTCATGTCTTGGAGATTATGGTGACTCCTCTTCATCTCCGTTTTACCTTTCTAGACATGATCAGCGAGGCGAGCAATGGGAACGAGATCCCCTAATCGCCGGCCATAAATGTTATGGGCTTTAACGCAGTGGATGGAAACTTGCAGTTTTTCAATTAAATACCGTTTCCGGAAAGTGTATGGAGCGTAAAAGCTTGGTTGAAAAACGTGATTGCATTTGGATGCGAATAATTATGAAAACAAAACGTCAGAATCTTGGCGATGCGGCAAGAATCCCTCAATCCTCCAGCGAGTTAAATACGTCCATGAACGCGTTATAGGCGTCTCTGTCGTAGAGGTAGATCATTATCTTATTAATATTCTTGAGGGAGTTTACTGTTTTTCTTATTGCCTTCATCATTTCCCTCGCCGCCGCCTCATATGGCCACCCATATACTCCGGTGGAGATTGCGGGGAACGCTATGCTCTTGAGCCCAAGCTCATCGGCGAGCCGCAGGGAGTTAATCACTGCTTCCTGAAGCTTCTCGGGCGGATCTATGCCCCATCGCGGCCCCACTGCGTGAATCACGTGTTTTGCACGTAGCCTACCGGCCCCCGTCACAGCGGCGCCCCCCACTGGGACTGGGCCGTGTTCCCTCACGTATCGTCGGCTTTCTTCCTGTATTTCCCATCCCCCCTTCCTAACTATGGCTGCCGCCACTCCTCCCCCATGCTCCAGGTAGGGGTTGGCGGCGTTAACTATGGCATCCGCATTGGCCTCTGTTAAGTCCCCCTCAATTAATTCAATGGTCACGTTGCCCAGAGTCGCTCTCATAATTCAATTATTTCTAGAAAAAATTTAAACCTTACTGGTCCTGGAGGCATCCGATTCCTGTGTTAATGCTTAATTGCCTCACCTCTGGTTGCCTTTCATGAATAGGCGCGAAGTGGCGTGGGGCTTGGCTTTCCTCTATGTTGCATCGCTTCTATTGAGTTACCTTCCCCTCCCTAGAGTTATCGGGATAGTGTTTGGATTACTTGGATCCCCCATGTTCTTCATACTGTTTTATATTATTAATTCAGTAATTATTTTAGGGGCGCGGAGGACCCTCATATTTCTGTTGCTTGCCTCCATTATCTCATTCCTATTCGAGTACGTGGGGGTTCATTATGGGGTTCCCTTCGGTTCATATAGCTACACGTCGGCAATGGGGCTAATGATGCTCGGGGTCCCCCTATTCATTCCTCTTCTTTGGTCATCCCTTGCCTACTTCACCATGGAGGCGGCCGGCAATTATTACTTGGCGTCCCTCGGCATGGTTGCCCTGGATGCAGCATTCGATCCAGTCCTCTCCGGCCCCCTTGGCCTCTGGAGGTGGAGCACGCGGGGACAGTACTTTGGGGTTCCCTTAACTAATTTCGCGGGTTGGTTCATTGTATCCCTAATTATTTACTCAGCATTTAGGGCTAGCACTGGGTTCAGGCCCAAGTCTAGTCCCGTGGCTTTAGCGTTTTACGCCTCATACTATGCGTCCTGGGTATTTGCCGATGTATTGCTTGGATTAAGGGAGGCCGGCGAGGTTGCCTTAATAATCCTGGTGATCTACGTGACAATCATTCAAGGATCCACCCTGAAACTGAAAGTAAATGATCATTAGTTTATCCCTGAGGGGCCGCGAATAATAAGAATCCACCTTAATGAGATCCATTATTCCTGATGCCCACCATAAAGGGAGCAATACTTGCCATTTCTATCAATATTCTCATGTTTTTAGATGAGCCATAACACATGGCTAGAAATATTATTGCGCAGAGCCACTTAGTGAATTTTAATTTAGCCTGCCTATTGCTGTGGGCTTATTAATAGTACTGATGCATTCAGTGAGGAACCACTAGTTGTTAGGCGGACAATCATGTGGCAGTTATTGATCTTAAAATCAAAGCCATTATGGGGTTTGCAACTGATGTTAAGCACATCAGTAGGTATATTCATCAGGGCGTAAATAAGGTTCTCATCCTCAGTAAGTAGTGTCGCTTCATTATAACCGGCATGAACTATGTTAATTGCGTCCCTATCCAAACCCCTAAGAATTCTCTTCTTCAATTTCCTCCTCTGCATGCCTCTAATTAACTTAGCTAGTTCGTATATAGTCCTAAGCGTATTCTTGTCCGTGTCCAAGACATTCACATTTAATTCATTAATTAATTGATTAACCAAATTATCCGCATAGGTGACCAGGGACTTACCCAAATTATCGGGCGGCGGTAATGGCGTAATAGCCATTTTATGAATTAACTTTAACACGAACTCCCTAATGCTGACATCACTCATTAATAATTCTGCACTAAGGACATAGTCCATGAATCCTTTAAATGATCTACAGAATCCCATGTTACCCTCGCTAAAGTCCTCGTTATTGCTACATAGATAATAATCAATTAATATGTTCGTGTCTAGGAGGTACTTCTTAATACTCACGATTTTCTCCTAAACCACATCCTTACCTAGATCCTCCTCAGTGAAAATGATTCCTAAATCATGGAGCTTCTCCATAAATGAGCATAGGGTTAGGTGTCTATCAATTATATATAGGCTAAGATTAATTGGCTTCAGTATTTCATCGGCCTCCTTGTCCCTACCAATTAGCGCTAACTCTGCAGCTGTGAGCAATAGTATCGCTTTATTGGTTTGCTCCATGGTGAGCGCATCCATGGCCCTGGAAAGAATTAGTAAGTACCTATCCACGGCATAACCCCCAACCCTACTAAGGCCTAAGTAGTGTATCCTGCATGCGGCATTCATCAGTATACTGCCGGCCATCTCTATCATATAATGCACATTCTTCATTGACTTGCCCCGCGAATTCAGGTTCTTCTTAACTAAGTTCTTATACTCCGTATTTAACAAGCCATGCTCTATGAGGAAACTAAAAAATGCCTGAAATACTTGTAGAACCTTGTATATAACTTCATCTTGACCATACTTACCTATAAGGTAATCCAAATCAATGTTGGTGCTCCTAATAATATCCGCAATATCATTAACACACTCCACACTATTACACTCACTAATTCTAATAATAGCATCAGCCGCATTACCAAATAACACCCTGTATAGATCGCCAAGCAGCCTCTTATCCATATCTAAAACATCAGTTTGAGTAAGATTCGCTTCTGTCTTCAACATTATTAAGACAAAAATTCCTTAATCTAATTTATAAGTATTTCCTCTTATTATTAGTTTCCACAATTCCTGATTACTGAAACCCCGCTCCTCAAGATAATGAGCACATAATTCGAGGCGAGGCAGCACTAAATGCTAATTTATTGAATAATTCTATTATTAGAAAAGCCTCATAAAGTAATGATAGTTATTATAATTCAATATATTTATCCAACGCATTTCATAATCAAGCACTTCATGTTCAAGGAACACAGCTTAAATATGGGTCTTTGCTTATCTTTCTTCATGTCTATAATAGTCACTGGGGGCGCCGGCTTCATTGGTTCCCATGCTGTGGATGCATTGGTTAGGATGGGGTACTCGATTAAGGTGATTGATAATTTCAGTAGCGGTAGAGTGGAGAATCTATCGCGCCACTTGGGGAACTCTAGGGTAACGATATCAAGGCTGGACCTGAAGGATGGGGATTTATCGCGGGAATTGAGGGGCGCCACCGCGGTATTCCACTTCGCAGCTAATCCCGAGGTCAGGGTCAGCACCACTAATCCCGACATTCACTTCAGGGAGAACGTGGTGGCCACATTCAACCTGCTTGAGGCCATGAGGATAAACGACGTCGGCGAATTGATCTTCGCATCGAGCAGCAGCGTTTATGGCGAGCCACCCGAAATACCTGTGCCGGAGAGCGCCCCCATTAGGCCCGTCTCAGTTTATGGCGCAAGCAAGGCATCCGGGGAGAACTTGATTCACGCATACTCCAGGCTGTATGGGATTAGGGCGGTGGCTATGAGGTATGCAAACGTCGCTGGCCCCAGGTTAAGGCATGGAGTAGTGCCGGACCTGATGCTGAAGCTGGCTAAGAACCCGAAGCAACTGGAGATACTGGGGGATGGAACCCAGGTCAGGAGCTATATTTACGTTGAGGACGCGGTGGAGGCCACAATTCTAGCCTGGCAGCGAAGCAACTCAAGCTTTGATGCATTCAATGTGGGTTCCGAGGATTGGGTCACGGTTAATGACATAGCTAGGCTAATAATTAAGGAACTGGGCCTAACGGGCGTTGAGCTCACCTATAAGCCTGTAATGCATGGCGTTGGGTGGCCGGGCGACGTGAAGAAGATAGCGCTGAGCATTGATAAGTTGAAGTCAATCGGCTTCAAGCCCCGCCACAATAGCGTGGAGTCGCTTGAATTAACCATAAGAGCACTTAAATCGGAGCTCGGCGTGAATCCTCAAGCCAGTTAACTTTAATAATGAGGCTCCCCTTGATCGCCCTCATGGTTGATGAACCGAGCTATGAATTATCGTTCAGCTTGA
>JBMFVP010000052.1:0-12300 GCA_049965935.1 Thermocladium sp. | reverse complement strand
CTCTTCTCCACTTCCCCAGTCACCTCCTCCCTCTTAGGCGCAATACTATCAATCTCATCAATGAAAATAATGGCCGGCGAATTCTTCTTAGCCTCATCAAAAACCTCGCGAAGCCTAGCCTCAGACTCCCCATAATACTTGCTAACTATTTCCGGCCCATTAATCGCAACGAAGTATGAATCGGTCTCTGTTGCTACTGCTTTTGCTAGTAGTGTTTTTCCTGTGCCTGGTGGTCCCACTAGGAGTATTCCTTTTGGTGGGTCTATTCCGAGGTACTTGAATAGCTCTGGGTGCCTTAGGGGGAGCTCCACGAGTTCCCTTATCTTCTGCTTAGCCTCCTCCAAATCCCCAATATCCTCCCAAGTAATGCGTGGAACCCTAATGTTCTCAACGGGCTTCTCCAAAAGCTTTAATTGAGTCTCATCATCGATTATGGCAGCGACATTGCTGGGCTTCACCTGAACTGCCTGGAACGTTAATGGTTGCCCAAGCACCGTTACCTGAATTAGATCCCCCTCCATTAATACATAATCCTTCAACTTCTGCTTAATGTACTGCTCAAAATTCTGATCAATGCTGAGCGCCATTGAGACTGGGGCAAGCTTAACTAGTTGAGCTGGCTTAGGATCAACCCTCCTAACCTTAACAGTGTCCCCAACGCTCACGTCGGCATTCTTCCTCATTATGGAGTTCATCCTTATTATGCCCTTATCCTCATCCTCGGGAAGCCCGTACCATACCTTGGCCGCCGTCACCTTCTTCCCCCTTATCTCAACAACCATTCCAGGCTCTATGTCGTGCTCATTCATTATTATAGGATCGATCCTCACTATGGGTTTACCGGCATCCTTCTGCTTCGCCTCCATTACCCTTAGCTCTATCCAATCATTTGAAGATGAATATGCCATATTATCAAGCACATTAGCATGTTTGGGTTTTTAAACATATGCATCTTGTTAACGCAGAGGGCAGGCGAAAGTTAGAATCCAAGCCTAGTGAAGTACTCTAGCTCCACGTTGCCGACGCCTTCTATCCCGCTCAATAGGTTCTCCACCTCATCGCTGCTGTGCTCCTCGCTGCTCTCCGGCATCCTTAAGTGGAGCTTAAGCGCCTTTATGCCGAACCCAACATCCTCCTCCTCCACCTTATCTAGAGTGTACTTAGGCTCGAGCGCTGCCCTTATTGATTGAACCAGCTTGCCGTAGTCCACGTCCGAGGAACTAGGCAAGACCCTATACACCATGTATACTTGCGCCACTTCTATTCACCTATGGACCTTCAAACCCGCAGACCGGGCACTTATAAGGATTCCCAAGCCTTCGACACCGCTCGCATCTCCAAACCTCGTATTGACCGCAGTTGGGGCATAGGAAGTGGGAGGCCCTCTCGCTTGGTGCTATTGGTCTACCGCAGGAGACGCAGTACCTCACTTCTGGCCCATGCAACTTAGGCCGTTGCCTGCCTAGTTTTTGTTGAATCATTAGTCATGCATCGCATGGGAGGGTTATTAAGCGTTACGCGTTCTCAGCAGTGATGTTAATGCTTCTTCCCCGCCGCCACGTGATTACCTCCTCCGCAAAGAGGCTTAAAGCGGCCAATGTGGCGGTGGCTGCGCTGGATACTAGGAAACCTAATTGGAAGGCGAATGATGATGGGACCGACACCATGAATGGCACGCCCGACACAAAGGCGATGAGGACAAGCGACGTGAATGTTGACCCCAGGGATCCAGCGACGGCTGGGCCAATGGTTCCCCCCAGCGACCTAAAGACCGAGTTCATTGCCGTGGAGACGCCCATCACATTCGGCTCAACGGAAAAGACAAGTATGTTTATGAGCGAGACATTCATGACGGCCACTCCAGCCATGGCTAGGGAAACCATTGTAATGACGTAAGGCAATCCAAGGGGCTCCAGTGCTGCCGTGAGGAGTAGGAATATAGATGCCCAAGCGGCTCCAATGGTTAGCATCCTCTTAGCCCCGGTTCTCGTTATGAGTAGACCAGCTATTGGGGCCATCACCAATTGCGCAATGGCTCCAGGCACGGCGTACAGCCCCGTCTGGAAAATTGATAAATTGAAACCAACGGGCTCCGGCTCCTCTAGCAGAATCACGAGGCTCTGATTAGCGAGGAAAATCCCGAAGCCAGCAATGGCGGCAGCCATGTTGGATATCAACACATTGCGCCTAGACAATAAATCAATGCTGAGGAGGGGGTGGGTCTTTCCACGCTCGATAACTACGAAAACCGCTGCCAACATCATAGCCACCAATAACGTTGATGCTGTGTATATGCTTGTCCACCCCCATTCCGGTCCCTCGGTTAATCCATAAACGGTTAATCCAAGCGATGCGCCGAGCACTGAGGCCCCAACCCAATCAACCCTAACCGTGGGGTTCCTATACCTGCTCTCCCTGATTTGAGTGAAAATCAGGTAAGTGATTAGAAGCACGAAAGGTATTGCCGTGTGGTAAGTTGTTTGCCACCCATAGTATTGGCTAATATAGGCCCCAATCGGCAGCGAAATGGCTGCCCCAATGCCGAAGGCCGCGCTAACGAGTCCCTGAGCCCTTGGTATTAATTCCCTTGGGAACTCCTCCCGAATTAAGCTAAAGGCCAGGGCAAACATGGTTAATCCAATTCCCTGTATGGATCTAAATATTATGAGCGCAGTGAAGCTGGGCGAGAGGCTAGTCATGGTGACGGCGATGGCGTAGAGGAGCACAACGATGGATAACACCCTCTTCTTCCCATATATATCCCCCAGCTTCCCCACGATGGGCAGCAGCACCGTGCCAGATAAGAGGTAAGCAGATAGAACCCAACTGACTTGATTCTCCCCCACGCCGAAGTCCTTCTCTATCTCGGTGAGGGACGGTATTAGCATTCCCTCTATGTACATAACTATGGTGGCTAATGAGGCCAGTATAACCATTGCCTTATAGGCATACTTAAGATCATACTCCTCGCCGGGCACGTGTCCTCACCGCCACTATTATCAATATTATGACGAGCACCAGAACTATGTAGAACATTATGGAGGCCGTGCTCTTAGGCACGAGGAGGCTGGCCGCTGATTGGGTTAGCGATGGCTGTACCTTCACGGTGATGGGAATATTCTGCACGAACGGTATGAATGCCCCGCTCTGGTTCCATAGCATGGTGAGGGTCGCCACGTAATTCCCTGGACTTATCCCGTTCTCCGCATCAACCATGAACACTACTTGAATGCTTTGTCCAGGCATTAAATCCCCCACCTCAAGCCTGCCGGCAGTTAATGCGCTCAGCGGATTACTGCTGCTGACGTATGGCTCAATTACTCCCTGCCCATTAAGCACTATCTCTATGTTGTGGGCAGTTATGTTTCCCATATTGGTTATGGTTATGTAGAGCGGCACATCGCTTGAACCAACGCTGAGCGATCCTGTCACATTAGTTACAGTGAGGAAGGCCTTTGGCTTTATGACTAATGGGATAACGTAGGAATTGGAGAACCCAGTCCCATTAATTACCAGCGTCAAATTAGCCCTAACCTCCCTGTATAGATCATCCTGCGTTGATATCACGAAGTTAAGCGGCACCGGCGTCCCCAGCGGCAGGGTACCCACGTTAATGACGCCGCTGGATGGAGATATTATATTCACGTAATTATCACCCTTAATCATTACCTTCACGTTCCTCGCTATTGAGGTGCCAGCGTTCGTAATGTAAATCACTAATTGCGCGGCCGGGTACCCAGAGAACACGTTTGGGGGATTAGTGTAGTATGATTGAATAATTACATTGGGTGAGCCGGATATGATTATTGGAACTCTTTGCGATGAGGAGCCGCCGCGGTACTTTAGGTTCAGCGTTGCGTAGTACGTGCCTGGCTTCACGTTGCTTATGTTAACCATGAATACCGCGTAATTAGGTATCCCAGGCGCTAAGCTGCCCACCACCGCCGTATCATATAATGGAGATAATCCCTGCGGCAGCTCTATGCTTGCAGATACATTAGTCACAGGGGTACTTCCAGTATCCAGTATTGGAACCAGGAGAGGCACTACTCCATAGCCGGGCCCCACCGATATTGGGCTCTGGGGTGATCCCCACACTGCGCTTTGAGCTACGAGGGTTGGCTTGCCCGTGATCGGTATTGATACGCTTAGGTCCTGGGTCGAGTTATTGAAATACCTTATTATGAGGGTTCCATTTATGTTTCCAAGAGGTGCCTTATTGGTTATGTTTATGAGGAACGGCACCGTCACTGGGACGCCGGGCGGCATGTACCCTATCACTGCCTTATTGGAGATGGGAATTAATCCGCTCCCAACCTCCAGGTAAGCCGAGACATTGCTTGCAGGCACGTTTCCAGTGTTTAATATGGGCACCATCAGTGGAACCACGCCTATGCCGGGCTCGGCCTGGATCGGTGAGGATGATGATCCCCAGAACGGAGTATTGGCCCCCACATTGACGTACCCCAGTATTGGTATGGTAACGTTCGCCGTGGAGTTTAAGTTCAGGAATTGCCGCGGTATCTTAGTCACATTGATTAACCTAGTGAAGTTATGCGTTGCTTGAATGAATTGCTGGAATGCTGGGTTTAGAATTGCGTAGTATAGTTTAATCCTCATTGTGTATATGCCGTCCACGGCCCTTGGATTTATATTGATCAATAAAGTGACGTTTACGGAGGAGCCCGCCGGTATTGCCGGTATTGTGAGGTTGGTCTTATTTATGTAAGTATATGGGCCGAAGGGGAAGGAGTAGAGGGGCTTCACCGTAACATTAAGGAGGGGCGTTTCTCCATTATTTATTATGGTGAGCGTGAGGGGGACCCCGGTTTCCCCGGGGGCGATGAGGGCTGGGTGAGCCACCACATAAATTGCCCCAGCCTCCGTGGTTGCGCTGATCAATAGTATTGCCATTGTCAATAGTAGTATCTTGTATCCATTCATGAATCGAAATCGATATCTATTCCATTTAAAAACTTTTCGCCTAACCCACGCTGAACTCTATATAATATTAATCCAATGGAGGACGCGCCCTATGTTTTTGCTCCCCTTAGGGCCTTAATTATCTTGTCGGGGTAATCGCTCGTAATGTCATCCACCCCCATATCTGCCAACCTCTTCGCGTCTTGCTCATCGTTTACAGTCCATGAACCCACCATTAATCCATTTGCATGGGCCTCCTTTATCCCTCCCTCATCAATTAATTCATGGGCCGCATGAAGCCATTGCGCCCGCAGCTTCTTGGCTGGCTCAATGAACCACCTAATGCGGCCAACGAATATTAATCCAATGCTCACCTCCCCATCCAGTTTCCTAACAGTCTCCAGCGCATCAAAATCGAAAGATATTATTTGAGCATCCACCTTGTGCCTCCTCACCAATTCGATTACCTTCCTCTCTATTCCAGGATATTGATCGCTGCCCCGCTTGATCTCTACCTTATACTTAACGCTGCGGCCCATTACAGTGAAAACCTCGTCGAGCGTGGGTATCCGCGTCCCCCTCCATTTATCTCCAAACTTTACGCCTGCATCCAGCTTCCTCAATTCATTAAGCGTTAATGTGGAGACCGCTCCATCCCCATTCGTTGTCCTATTTAATGTAGCGTCGTGAATCACTATGACCTCGCCATCCCTGCTTAGATGAACATCAAGCTCAACTCCGTCAACCCCCATTTCCCTAGCCAAGGAAAAGGATGGCAACGTGTTTTCAGGTGCGTATCCCCTTGCGCCTCTATGGCCATACACCAGCATAGCTGAGCCACGCGTTGAGCAATAAAAACATTGTGATTATGATGGACATTCCATTTCCAACTCAAATCCAAGATGAGGAGACTAGTTCATCCTTTTTGTCAATTTAGGGGACGCATCCGCTAAAGTTTAAATACGTGGAACCAAAAATATAGATTGTTGGGGATTCCCCGTGTCAGCTAGGCTAGATAACGGGATGTGCATTGGGTATAAGTGCCAGTACTTTTCATGCACTCAACACGCATTAAAAGTCGTTAGGAGAGGCAATGAATTAGTATCCATGTGCCTCCTAGCAAAGGAGCCTAACGGTACTTATGGTCCCTGCATTGGGTATAAGTGCCAATACTCCATATGTAATGCGCACGTCATGGATCCCAAGGGCAAGTGTCTCCTCGAGAGGGAGAGACCGAAGACCCTTGACTTAATCAAGGAGGCAAACAACTTGGATAAGCAGTACTCCAAGATCAAGGGCCACCTGAAGAAGATGGGCATGGATGATTATATATGATTTATGGCGTGGTGCTGGCGGCTGGACTCGGCGAACGATTACGCCCGCTCACGCTCAGCATTCCCAAGCCTCTTCTCCCAACGATCGATGGCCCGGTAATGATGGGAGCAATAAGGAAGCTGCTCAGCATTAATGCCAAGACATACGTGGTGCTTCATTATATGGCTGATCTAGCGATACCGGCAGTGAAATCCATCGGTAAATCCATGAATGCCGATATTGGAATAGTGATTCATGATAAGTTAATGGGGACGGCCGGCCACTTGGGCTTTCTTAAGGGCGTGGTGAATGATGATGATGCCGTGATTGTAGCGAATGGGGATATAGTCATGGATGAAGGCTTCGAAGGAATGCTTTCCCGCCACTTGGAGAGGGGGTGGGATATGACCATAATGGTGACTAGAGTGAAGCAGCAGGTGCGTTTCGGGGTTCTGGAGCTTGATGAAAATGGCGAATTAATTAAGTGGAGCGAGAAGCCGGTCCTGGAGTTCCCCATATCGGCCGGCAATTACGTGTTGAGGGGTAAGGCGATTAAGGAGTTGCCGGACTCATTTATCGACATGGATGCTTTCGTGAAGTTGCTCCTCAGTAAGGGGTATAGGATTGGGAGTTATGAGGCAAGCGGATCCAAGAGGGACGTGGGAACCATGGATGATTACCTCAGCCTATTAAGGGCTGAGTACCTGCGGTCTAATTAATCTGTGGGGGATTTTTCATTTTTGAATCAAAAACTATAAAAGAGAGCGTTATCAGTAAGTTTCATGGGTGCAAGCACGTGTCCAGCGCTTAAGCGTGGTGCGGGTGGCTTTATATGTGGATACACCAATAAGCAGGTTAATCCATTTAATTGGTATTGCTTAGGGGATTACTACTCGTGCCCAGTGTATATAGCTCAATCAAGGGCCGCGCCTCAATTGCCTCAAGCCGAGAAGAAGCCTGAGACTAAGCCCGAGGTTAAGCCCATAACTGTTGTCACCACGACGCCAGTTGTAACCGATCCCGAGGATGCAATAATTAACTCGATCCAGTCATTAGTCGAGAAATTAGGCGGCGAGGTTCGCAATATGGAGGACAGGTGGAGGGAGTACGAGTCTTACACGATTAAGACAAAGAGCTACTTCGATCAATCCTCTCCAGTCATATCTCAATATATTTCCCTGCTCGAGTCGACTCTGAATAGGTATAGGGATGAGTTGAAGGAGGTGGAGTTAAGGAAGGAGTTGGGAACAATAGATTCGGATGCCTATGCTAAGTTGAAGGAGGAGTTGGGGAGGAAACTGGATAAATTGGATAATCAATTAAAGGACTTCAAGGAGAGGTATGGTGACCTAAGCAATAGGGTGATGAATCATTATAGGCGCATCATAATGACCTCAGAATCACCTGAGTCAGCAAAGATAAGGATGTCGCTGGCTAAACTCGATGAATTGTTAAAGAATGGAAAAATATCTAAGGACGTTTATGATAAACTACGCGGAGACCTAGAGAAACTAGTGCAGGGAGGATTATCATGATGCAGAACATATCGAAGCTATTCGACGATATTAAGCGCCTCATAGAGGGTAAGTATAAGGAGTACAGCGACGAATTAAGGAGGGCTCAGGAATCATGGAATGCTTACCAATCGATTGTGAACAAGATAAAGAAGAATTGGGACTTCGACGAGGCCATGCTTCAATCACGGCTTAATCAAATGAAGCTGGAAATAGAGGAGTTAAGGAAGCAAATGGAGATGTTGACTGCACAGAAAGAAATAGGTCTAATAGATGACGATGTATTCACCAAGTCCTACGCTGAACTAAACGAAATGATGACATCCCTATCAAAGACGTACGAGGACCTTGAGTCCAAGGTAGAGGAATTATCATCTCTAATCACGGATCATTGGTTAAGATCCATAGATATAGCCAAGACCTCCCTGGATCAAATAGATAATATGTTAAAGGAAGTGGAGGACGCTAAGTCACGCAACGAGATCTCTGAGGAGGTTTATCAAAGGCTAAAGAAGGAGGCCGAGGTACTGAGGAAAGCGGTTCAAGCATTCTCAATGCTTAAACAAGGTTCCTAACAAGAAAGATCCCTTGCTTAAGCAAGGGAATGGACCCCTTAATTGCTAATCATGGTAATCACATCACAGTGGATCCATGCATCTATCAAGTCCTGCGCTACATAGGCATCAGTTCCCCATAACTTTAAACTAGGCTTTTCTACTTGTATTTATGGCCACCAGACCAACGGTAAGCGGTCAAGTATATCATCTCCGCGTGTCCAAGGTGAATCCATACGTATTGCTCCCAGGGGATCCGGATAGAGTTCAGCTAATAGCCTCTCATTGGGATGAGGTCACAGAGAAATCGGAGTCCAGGGAGTACAGGACATTTAATGGGAAATATAGAGGTGCGCCGATAACTGCGACATCATCAGGCATAGGGGGTCCCTCCGCATCGATTGCAATTGATGAGTTGGCAATGAGTGGAGCCAGGACGGTGATACGGGTGGGAACCACGGGTTCACTCCTCTCATCAATAAAGGTGGGCGACTTAGTGATAAGCAGAGGCGCGTATAGAATGGATGGAGCAAGCGCCCAATATGCTCCCCCCGGTTACCCTGCCTCTCCTCATCCCGATGTAGTAAACGCTCTCGTGCTTGCGGCGGAGGAGCTTGGCGTGCGTTACCATGTTGGCTTAACGGCCACTACCGACACATTCTATATTGGGCAAGGAAGGCCCGGCTTCAATGGGTACTTGCCGCAGGAGAGCTCTAGATTGTTGGAGAGGCTTCGTGAATTGAAGATAATTAATCTAGAGATGGAGACCGCCGTTGTTTTAACAATAGCCAACGTATACGGCCTACGGGCCGGCGCAATAATGGCTGTAATAGCTAACAGGGAGACCGATGATTTTGATCCACATGCTGGCATAAACGATGAGGTCAAGGTAGCCAATGAGGCTGTGAAACTACTTAAGGAATGGGATGAGGCGTATCCAGATAAACCCATTAAGTCAATACTGGGCATCCGCAAGTAATTAAGGGCAAATTAATGGAATTACGTGAATGAATTACATAAATTTTTCTTTAAATAATTGGGTTCATTTAAATGCCGAGTCCCATGCCTGGGGATCAGCTAATGCATTTTCATTAATACTAGGTATATTAGTGCACCTATCAGTGGACCCACATAGAGGGCAGGCACGTAGTTGAAGACGGTTGGCGCCGCCTCGGGCAATAGGTAAATCAATGCTATGCCTATTATGAAGGAGACTACCGCGTCCAGCTTCAGGTGACCGCTGATGTTTTTCGGCACTTCATAGAATTCCTTTATTCCAACGTTGCCGCGTAATCTTAGGTACCAATCGAACAGTAAAATGAAGGTTAATGGGAAAATCGCGTCCCCCACTATGTTTAGGAAATCATTGACGTAGCTAAGTATGAAGATCGAGGTCAACACCGCCGCAATGCCGAGGATGAGCGTGGTGAGGGGCTGCATTAATCTGGCTCTTAGGCCGGCCTTATTCCGGATTAATGGATCAACGGCTACAAGTAAATCTATAGTGGATGGATATAGGTTCATGGCGTTTGTGTGTATTATGGCTAGGGATGCACCTAGAGACGCAGCCACTACCCAGATCGGAGCCACTCCATAACTGAGCGCTGCTATGTTCCAATTATTGGCATAATACTGCCCAGCATATCCTAGGATGCCCATTAATAGTATTGGCAGGAAGATTCCGATGGGGGTCGCCAACCCATAGCTCCAGGAGAATCCATTATACGGCTTCCCGAACCTGGAGGTGGTGGTGGTCTTATATGCCCATGAAAGCATGCCGAACGCCAGCACCAATCCAATAGCGTTGCCCCAATTCAGCGTGAAGGGGTTAGGGGAACTACTTAATAGGGCTCCCCAATTAACGTGGTAAGTCGTTACTAAGTAGTAAGTCAGCACGGCGTAGCTCGCCACCAGTATGGGCGACGTGAATCTATAGAAGTACTCCAGCCACTTGGCTCCAAACAGCACCAGAAGTATTTGTATTACCCCCATTATTATATACCACGCAAATATGGATGAATGAGTTATTGAGGAGAGTATTTCAGCGCCCACCGCATTATTCAAGGCGAACCAACCTACATTAATTACAGTATATAGCACCGATAATGCCTGCGCGGTTCCGTACCCAAAGGTTTTCCTAGCCACCACTAGCGCAGTTAATGGTATTTGCCTCCCCATTTCGCTGAATAACCATGTTGGGACAATGCCCAGCGCTAGGCCTAGGAACATTGCCACTATGGCCCACTTGAGGCCCATGTCATATAGTAAGTAGCCTATTAGCGGAGTCGTGGCCGATGCCGATGCCATTGCCCAGAAAATGAATAATTTAGTCGCAGAGAAATTACGCATCTTGTTCGGGATAGGCAATATGCCTATTGTTTCCAACTCCTTCCCGAACCTGCCGAACTCAGGTAACCCCTTGGCTATTTCCTCTATTTGTGCTTCATCATTTACCTCTTTTTCCTTTTCCTGAGTCATAACTAGGCTAATCCAATAAATTAATTACTCAAAAAGACTCCATTTTAACTAGTTAAGTATTATACTTATGGGTATAGTCTTCCTTCCGACACGAATAGCGAGATTTACTTTTCTAAGATAATATTTACGATGGTGAAGAAGCAACGTCTCTAGGAAAAATATTCATCCTTAGGGTTTGGAGCTCATTGTTTTCACTGCGTGTCCAATTAATGGTAACGCAGTTTGAGGCAGACAAGGCTCCCCAACCCTAATTTATAACTTACGGCCCGGGTTCCAGAGAGGAAAAGATGTAGGGGCTTCTTTTTCTTGAAGTGATTGGGATGAGCGATGGCCACAAACCAATGAATCGTCCCAAGGAAACCCCTTCAGGGTGGGGCCAGTAAGGCGGAGGTAAGGGCATAATGTGTGCACTTCGTGCATTGTCTTGTTGCGTCACCTGTAAGGGTGGAGTAGTTTTGGGGTATTGGGAATTATGTTTTATTATCAAACAGGAGTTTTTTAAAGCGTGGGTTAACCTATTTAATTCATGAAGTTAGTTTACCCCGATGCCAGGGAATGGACATCAATAGTTGATGCGGTGGCTGTACTGATAGAGGAGGCCACTTTCACAGTGGCTCAGGACGGCCTTAGACTAAGGGCTTTGGATCCATCTAGGACATCCATGGTGGACCTATTCATACCTAAGGAAGCCTTTGAGGAGTATCCCGCCATAGATGGAGAGGAGCACATCGGGATAAACTTCAATGACTTGAAGAAGGTATTAAAGAGGTCTAGAAAGGATGATAAGGTGGTCATGGAGGTCGACAACGGTAAGTTAAAGGTCAAGTTAATTGGAAAGGCTACCAGGACAATAACAATGCCATTGCTTGATATAGGGGTAGAGCAATTACCGGCTCCAAAGGCGGTTTTCACAGTGACTGCTAAGCTAGCCAGCGATGCATTGGATCAAGCGATTAGGGATGTTGAGATAATAGCTGATGCGGTGAAGTTCGAAGGAAAAGAGGATGGGATATATGTGAAGGCATCAAGCGATAAGGGTGACTTGGAGATCAAGTTCGAGAGGGAGGGCGATGTAATGTTTGAGTATGACCTAAAGGAGTCGGCTGCCTCCACTTACTCCACCGATTACTTGGCCGATATAACGTCTAAAGCAGCCTCAATAAGCGACATAGTGACGCTTGAATTCGCCACACAGAAACCCATAGCGTTGACGTTCGAGATACCCATGGGAGGCAAGTTAGCGTACTATATTGCGCCGCGCATGGATTAACGATGTCGATCAAATACATAGAGGTTCTCTTCAGGGATTATTATAGGCGATCATTTCAGCCCCCCGATATCCCTAGAATACGGGAGAGGGAGGTGGCCTATCAATTATTTGGAGTTGACTCAATGATACGACACAAGGCTGTGGAGGGCATTGATGAGTTAAAGGCAATATTAGTAAGGCAATCCCCGAGGCACGTCTACTACTCCAGTTCATACTTTGAGAGGCCGGGGGAGGAGGATATGGCCAT
>JBMFVP010000051.1:0-12474 GCA_049965935.1 Thermocladium sp. | reverse complement strand
CAGGTTCAGGGTTCATTTTGGGAACTTTGAGAACACTAGGTATGCCGTGGAGTCGGCCAAGATAATGTCGAGGCTCTCCGGGGAGCTTGGGTGGAATGCCATATTCAGGAGAAGCGGTTACCTCTGGCTTGCGCGGGAGGAGCGTATACTGAATCAGTACCGCGAGTTGAATGAGAAGGTATGGAAGCCCCTCGGCGTTCCAGTCAAGTTCCTGACACGGGAGGAGCTGAGGGAGAAGTATCCCTACCTGGATCGAGATAGGTATGTTGGGGCTGTTCTGGGGGAGCAGGATGGCGAGTTCCATCATGACTACGTTATGGCCGGTTACCACGTTAAGGGAATGAACCTGGGGGTTCAATACGTGGAGAACTCTGAGGTCACGAAGATAACGGTGACCAATGGACGAGTAGTTGAGGTGAGGGGGAGGAGGGCATTCGTCAAGACCAGTAACGTTGTGGTGGCGGCCGGCGCATGGACGCGCGACCTAATGCTGCAACTGGGGATTGACTTGCCCATAACCCCCATCAGGAAAGAGATCGGCGTGACTGCTCCGGTGCGGTACTTCATGGAGCCATTCATAATAGATACCCATAATAATGCGTACGTGGCTCAAACAATGAGGGGCGAAGTGATTGGAAGCATTGAGGGAAGCGATGAGCCTGGATTAAAGCCGTTCAACAACACGTTTGATTGGTTCACCAAGTGGAGTAGGGCAATGATTGAAATGATGCCCAACGCGAGGCGGCTTAGGGTCATGCGAATATGGTCCGGCTTCTACGAGGTGACTCCGGATCACAGCCACATAATGGGTAGGTCCCAGGACTGGCCCGAGGGACTATACGTGGCCAGCGGCTTCAGTGGCCACGGCTTCATGCTTGCGCCGCTCACCGGGGAATTAATGGCTCAATACGTGGCCACGGGTTCCCTCAGCGACTTGGCCGCTCCATTCACGCCGGATAGATTCAAGACGGGCAAGATGCTGCGTGAGGCAGTGGTAATCGGTTGAAGGCTTGAATCGCTTCTTCATAGGGGCCCCAGTACTTTAACGAAACTTTCTCCCTCTTCAAGGCCTAAATATGCGCAATAGCGTTTTTAAGTTAATGCAACGCTTCTAAAGCAGTGTATGGTTGTTAGGATACCGGCATCGCTCTGCGCAGCATGTAAGGGACGGCGATCATTATGCGGGCTCCCAAAGTGCCCTCTCCTGGAGAGGCAGAGAGCAATGAAGCCCACGCTCAATATTAGTGGGGATGTATTCGGCGCCTCGCCTCCCAGTGTCGTTGTTGGGGAGAGCGGGTACCCCAACCTCAATATCCTAATAGGAGTTCCGCCCGGCAAGACGGGCAACGAGAGCCGCGTCTTTGAGGATCCAATTAATTGGTGGGGCGCTCTACAGTTAAGCGATATATTGGGGCTGAGGGCATCGATGATTGCGTCATCCACCCGATTAAATGCGAGGGAGCCCCTTAAGCTCTATGAGAGGGAACTAAGCGTGGCAGCATCATCAACGCAGCCAATTGATCTGGAGGTGAAGGTGGCTAAACCACCGGCCACGGGAGTAACGCTGGATCCCCTGGACCTGCCTCACCCTCCCCTGGTTAAGGCGATCGATATTAAGGTGGATGGGAATCCAGTGCTGCCCCGTAAATTGGAGCAATTAATATTTGATGACGTGAAGGCCGACCGCGGCGTACTGGAGCTGGCTGAGGCTGGGGTGGATATATACACAATAATTAGGGCCTTCTCGATGGGCCTAATGGGGGAAAAGAGGCGGCGCAGACTCGTGCCGACGAGGTGGGCGATAACGGCCGTCGACACCATAATTGGAAACGACTTGCTGCGGAGGGTCAGGTCATTACCCTGGGTCCCCACACACGAACTCTACTTCACGGAGTACCTGAGCAATAGGTTCGCGGTCCTAATTAGTCCAGCGCCATTCAGCGTCGCCTGGGTCGAGATATGGCACCCCTTCACTCCATGGGGCGGAGAGGGGGAGCCAGCCATAGTAATTAATAGGGAGAACTGGAGGGGGGATTACTCATTCCTCGACGGGGGATACCAAGCCGCGCGCCTCTCGCTTCTTAAGTACCTGGAGTCAAGGGGGAGATCGGGCTCAATCATAATAATCAGGGAAGTGCTGCCCGAGTACTACGTGACGGTTGGTAATTGGCACATAAGGGAGAGCATGAGCCACGTATTTCAAAACATGGTGGCAAAGGGGGATGAAGCCATCACGACGATTAAGGCATTGTTTAGGCATGACGTATCAAGCATACTGAAGCAGCTCCTTCCCAAGCAGGAATCAATACTTAAGTACCTGTGGGGCTAAGCATTTCCAACAATATCCGGAACAATGCTTCCCCTAGCTAACTCCTCTAACTCCTCCCTGCGCCGCGCCAATGCATGTCTCCCCCCGCTGATCACCACCTCGGCTGGTCGAGGCCTCGCATTATAGTTGCTGCTCATGGAGTACACGTAGGCACCAGCATTGAGCACTATCAATAGATCACCCTCGCGCGGCAACCGTAGCTCCCTCTCCACGGCGATCCTATCCGTGTTCTCACATATGGGCCCAGTCACGTCCACCCTAGTTAATTCACCCTCCCCGCAACTAATCACCTCGTGGTAGGACCCATATAGGGCCGGCCTTATGAGCACATTCATTCCAGCATCGACGCCAACGTATATCCTACTCCCCTTCCTCTTGACCTCCGTGACCCTCAGCAATAGGTAACCAGCGTCGCCTACCAGGTACCTCCCGGGCTCGATTATCAATCCATCGCCGAAAAGTCGCCTCAACTCGCCTAGCCTCCCTAAATCGAGGGGCGCCTCGCCTGGCTTATATGGTATTCCGAATCCGCCCCCGACGTCGTAGTACCTTATCTCCACTCCAGTCCTCCTCATTATCTCATCGGCTTGTTCCCTCAGCATTATTCCTATTCTAATGAAGTAATCGGCGTCCAGCACATTGCTTCCCATCATCATGTGGATCCCGAACTCCCGCGCTCCCGCCTCGGCCGCTGCTTGATACGCCTTAATCGCATCCTCCATAAACATGCCGAACTTGCTTTCCTCGCCGCTCAATGTGACTCCCTTGGTTTCTCCTCTGCCGTAACCCACGTCAAGCCTAAAGAAGACTAGTCCAGGCCTGTAACCCAGGTTAATGGCTCGCCTAAATGCGTTAAGTGAATCGAAATTAAACACGACCCCGCTCTTTATTCCATATGTTATATCATCATTTGAGAGGAAGTTGCCTGTGAACATTATATCGCCGCCGGCGTACCCAGCCATGCGGGCCAGCATTATTTCGCCTGGGGATGATGCATCAACGCCGGCCCCGAGGCCCCTGAGGAGCGTAAGTATGGCTAGGTTCCCATTCGCCTTAACGGCGTAATTAATTCTAGCCCCAAGGGCATTCCTGAGCCTCAAGTAATTGTCCCTCACCCTATCCAGGTCATAGACGAGGAGGGGCGTGCCATAAGCCTCAACCAGGTCCCGCGCATTAATCCCATTTATGTCGCACTCCATGAATTGGCAATGCCATTAATTATAAATGCCTTTCCCCATGAGGCGTGGACAGGAGGCGAATCCAGCATCTATGTTTATAATCAAGGCCGCGTCGCCCTATTCATGTTTAAGCCATCCCATGAATCGCCGAGGGTTGAGCCCGTGTTCGGTATACTGGTGATCAGTGATTCAAGGTTTCGGCAGTACCTTAATGAGGGGAACTATGGGGATGAATCCGGAAGCGCAGCCATGGAGCTGCTTCAGGGCGTTGGGAGGATATATAATCCAGTGCTTGTCCCAAATAATGCCGACTCCATAAGGGGAGCCATAGCCACGCTTCAATCCATGGGGGCCAACGTGATAATAACGATTGGGGGCACTGGGGTGGGGAAGAGGGATATCACTGTTGATGTTGTGGGGGAACTATGCGTGAAGCGAGTGGATGGATTTGGGGAAGCATTCAGGAGGCTAAGCGAGGCGGAGCTGGGGCCCCATGCATTCATGAGCAGGGCATGCGCATGCATCGTCGGCGACTCGATAATTTTCTGCTTACCTGGGTCCCCCGGGGCAGTTAAGTTAGCGGTTAATTCCCTTATTAAGCCAGTGATTCCTCACCTCCTCGGCGAGTTGGTTCGGTGATTGGGGTTGGATGTTAAGGTGAAGCATAGGATATGGATAGAATTAAATGGGGAGAGCATAATTGGGCCTGGGGGATACGACATATTGTCCGCCATCGATAGAACGGGCTCGCTCTCGCGGGCGGCTAGGGAGCTAGGCATGTCGTACCGCTTTCTCTGGAACTACATTGATAAGATGGAGAAGAGGCTTGGGTTCCCGGTGGTTGATGGATGGAGAGGCGGCGCCAGGAAGGGGGGAGCCAGGCTAACGGATAAGGGCAAGCAATTACTATCGATATACGGTGAAATAATGAGCGACATGGCCAAACTAACGCCCAAGTGGGAAGACGCCCTGAAGCGATTCCTCTCCGACCATGAATAATGAGGAAGAACCCCATCCTGCCTGAGACTCGTCGCCCCCTAAATCACATCATGAGGAGCGAAGCTTGACTCGCCTTAATGGGATTCAATGGATCCCTTGCCTCGTAAACCTTTATTATCGCTTGCCCTAAAAAGATCAAAGTGATTCCCGCCCCTAATCATTTCCGTCCCATGGAGCGCCCAATCACGTGTGAAGCCCTGATGGGCGAGGCACTTTCTTGTTCATTAATGGAACCCATTGAATCCCATCATGATGCTGGACGCATGTTGGGGGAGGCGATTGCCTTAAGCAACTTTGATGCGGATACCCTCGAGGTTTATGAATTAAGAGACAGTTCCAATTTCCCCATCAACCCCATGGGGCTTGCATTATGATTCCAATCCTGAGCGTGAGGCCCATGTACCCCATGGAGCTCGCCGTGGAGAAGGTGGAGATGCATGCCTGGGCAGTGAGAGAACCGGGCTTGGGGGCAGTGGTTAGATTGATTGGAGGCAATTACATGCATTGCACCTGCATCGATGGTGCTGCCGGGCATGTTTGTAGGCATGTGAGGGCCGTTTCCTCTCTCCTCCTCTCCTCGATCACGCTTCACGGCTTCGCATTCTTTCTGCGTGGGGACGCGTACGTGGATCACGTGCCTGGATTACTGTCGCGGCGGGGCAATATTAATGGTGAGAGAATTAATTGGTACCTAGTTACTGGGGATTCCCCATTCACTATTATCGTGAATGCAATCGTGTCGGGCGAGTCAATAATCATCAGCGGCCGCTCAAGGCCAATCACTTGCCTCCAAGTGAGTCTCTTCGCCTTTGGTTCCCATCCATGCACTAAGTATTTAATTGGTGATGCCTTCATCAATCATGTTGAGAGGCATTAGGAGAGCCATAATAAATGCCCTGATTGGGAGGATGGCGGCGATAACCATGGAGACGGGGACCCCCGTGACCATTAGCGAGGGGGATAGATTGATAATAGGGAGGGACAGGATCATTTTGATTACCCGGAGACAGGTAATGGGCGGCGAGGCCCCGGCTAGGCTTCAGCTTCATAGGGTGGATTCCCCCTGCATGAATGGCTTCTTCCTTGGGCGAGGCAGCGACATCGAGGAGTGGGTTGCCGGCGGGGGTTACGTGGTTACTCAGAGGACCCATAGAGCCAGGAAACTCGAGGCAAGCGATGCGCTCCTCACCTACGCCGCGTCCCTAAGGGCTTGCCCAGCCATGATTGGATTCTACGCTCCTGGAGGGAGGGGGAGACCCCTTGGAGCCATTTTACCTAATTGCCATGTTCCCTGCGACGTGGTTAGGGCAGGCGTTTCCCGCTATATGTCCCTAACAATGAGTTGGTTAAAGTGATGCTGTTCGACTTACTGCCCAGAATAGAGGGGCACGCATTGATTCTCGGCACGACGGGCACCGGTAAATCAACGCTCATAAAGGAGTCACTGGCCATGATTAGAAGCGATTACTCAGTCGTGGTGTTCGATGCATTCGGCACCTATGAGGGATACACCGACATGCATGCGCCATACCCCCTTAACCCCCTTGACTTCGAGGATAACCCGCTCACAATCCTCGACGCGTTGGATGAGGCGCTAGCGGTTAGGTTCCCCAACATGGCCCACAGATTGACGCCGGCAATGGAGCTCCTCTTCATGAAGCACGCCAAGGGAGGGAAAAGCATTAAGGAAATCAGCATGGGCTTATCAAGGGAAATCGAGGAGAGGAGGCTTGGGACAGATGATGAGAACGCCGCCAAGGGTCTCCTGAGGAGACTGGCGTACTTCACGGTTGATGCCTTCTCCTCGACCCACCCCCTACTTGGGGACGTGATTAGGAATGGAGCTAGGGGGCGATCCATAGGGATAGATATCAGTGGCCTCAATGAGGCTCAGAGAATAGCGTTCATTGTCTTCTTCCTCAAGTCCATGGAGTCCGCCGGCACCACCAACACCGTCCTAGTCATTGATGAGGCGCACCTATTCTTCCTGAACGGGGAGGGAAGCACGCTCGCGGTTCACGTTAGGAGTGGACGCAACTTTAATAGGTTCTACGTAATGATAACTCAATCCCCCCTCGATATACCGAATGAGGTGGCCGCCAACATTAAGCTCCTCATAAGGTTCGGCCTCTCGTTCGCCTCATCATCTGACTTCCTGCTTAAGCGGGATGAGTTAATAGATAGGTTAAGGGATAAGGCATCCATCAGCCCCAGGAGGGCGCTTGCCGTGATAGTTTCCACCAATGAGGAGGCATCCAGGAGTCCCTGGGGAATCGAGGAGGCCGCCGTGACGGTTAACCCCCTCAACCTAAGGCCTAGAAGCAGTGTTACGCTCACCAATTGCTTGAACGAGTATGGAAGCAATGCAGAAGCAATGCGTCGCAGCATTGCTAGGCGCGGCTTCAGCTACATAAAGGACGCCGCGGCGAGGGAGAAAGTATGGAGGTGCGTGGGGAGCACGTGATAGCATTAGTTACGTGGAGCGGCGCCCTGGTAAGCGTTGCAATGACTCGACTCACGAATCAATGCACCGCCTCCGCCGAATTACTGGGGAAGCCGCGGGCAATAGATATTGTGGATACTGCATCGCTGTTCAGGAAGCCGTACCTGGAGAGGGCGTTGGGGCTCCCATCCATCCGCATTAGGAATATTTCCCTCAATCCTTGGCGCATACCTAGGCCAGCCTCAACGGGCGAGGAGGCATTGCGCAATGTCGCCATCATGCATGCATTCATGCAGGTGCTCAGGGGTGTTAGGATGGGTCTCCCGAGCTCCACCCTCCTCCTCAACATGGTTCTACATGACCTTGGCCTCGACTTTGATGAGGTTAAGTATAGGCGCGCCGCCAGGATCCTCGGGAACGATGCTTACCTGGGATGCGGCTTCCTTCGCCCCCTAATCGACGCAGCAACTCATCTTAGAGACATCCCTCCTGAACGAGATGGCGGCCAACTTAATTGATTCAGCCATGGTTGGAAACACGTGAATAGTCTCTATCAGGTCATCAATAGTTGCCCCAAGCCTAATCGCCAGCGCAGCCTCATTAATAACCTCGGCCGCGTTCTCCCCAAGCATGTGTACCCCAATTATCCTCCCCTCGCTGTTTATTCCCATCTTTATTAGTCCCAGCGTTGAGTCCAAGATATTGGCCTTCGCCACGTCCCTCATGTGAATAAGGCTCCACCTGGAGCCTGGAGGCGAATTAATTGATCGTTGGCCAACCGAGGCGGCATTTGGCTGAATGAAGATTGCCCTGGGGACGCTCATCAAGTCTATTCCCCTCCTGGACCCCGTTAATGCATTCTCGGCCGCCAACGCGCCCTGCCTGCCGGCCAGCGCCTCAAGCATTGGGCCGCCCAATACATCTCCAGCAGCGTAGATACTTGGGTTACTGGTCGCCAAGTAATCCGTGACCCATATGCCTCCGTTCTCCCTCAGCTTGACGCCGGCCAAGTCAAGCCCAATATCCGTGTTGGGCCTTCGCCCCGTGGCTATTAACACTTCATCCGCCTCCACATCGCCTAGATTGGTTGACACCATCTTTGCCTCTCCATTCCTCCTAACCTCCTTAATTGAGGTGCCGAGGTGAACAGCGACGCCATCTCTCTGAAGCACCTCTGCAGCGGCTAGGGATATCTCTGGCTCCCAGTCAGGTATTAGGACGCGGCTCCTTTGAAGCAGCGCCACCTCAGTCCCAAGCCTCCTATACATTTGGGCGAATTCCAGGGCCTGGGCGCGTCCGCCTATCACAATGAGGGACTCCACACTCCTGTTGGGGGACAGCGCCTCCACGTTGGTCCAGTACCCAGCCTCCCTGAGCCCCCTTATGTCTGGTATAATTGGGGAGGAGCCTGTTGCTACGATGAATTTCTCCGCCTCCAGCGTTTCACCATTAACCTTAATTGCCCGTGGAGAAACGAAGTGGGCATGCCCCTCTATGTACTCCACGTCATAGCTCGCCAATACGTCCTCGTACTTGGCCTTCCTCAACGCGGCAACGAGGGCATCCTTCGCCTTCACCGCGTCCTCGAGGGGCGGCACGCATGGATCACATGGCTGCTTGGCAGCGGCCTCGCCTATGCTGAGCATTTTCTTTGTGGGGACGCAGCCAACGTTTACGCATGTGCCTCCAATGGGGCCTTTCCCGATTAGGGTTGGCTTGACGCCTAACTCGTTTGCCCTAATCATTGCGGCGAAGCCGGCGGCTCCGGCTCCAATTATGATTAGTTTCCTAGCCATTTATGGTCCTCTTCTCGAATGCGTCTGCGCAGTGGGAGCAGCAGAAGTAGTGGGTCTCGCCTTTGATTTCCCTAGCGTACACGTTTTCGCTGCTTAATTCTACTCCGCAGTTCTCGCACCTTAATTGGGTTGATTTGATGCTTGCCCTTAGCTTCATGTATTTACTCTCCGTGTTGGTTTTAATAAGTATTGTTCAGTTGAATAATTGTTCAGATTTTCTAAAAAACATTTATTAAGAGGCGGAGCCATTCACGGTTAATGCAGGAACTTTTAGGTGAATTGGAGTCCTTCTTCTCGGCCCTAGCCGATGAGACGAGGCTCCGCATAGTGCTGCACCTGCTGGAGAAGGGCGCGTCAACGGTGCAGGAGATAAGTGCTGGAATAGGTAAGTCGGAGTCCCTCGTGTCCCATCACCTCTCCTGCCTAAGGAATTGCGGAATAGTTAGGTACACTAGGAGCGGGAGGAACGCGGTATATGAGGTGAATGGGGGCGAGGTGAGGGAAGTAATTCAATTAGCTATAAGGCACACTAGGCGTTACAGCGAATCAATACTGTCATGCGACGTGCTTCAGGAGGAGAAGGGGTCACCCATTAAACTATAGCAAAACTAATAAAGCCAAGTGGCCGGGCATCCCCATGTCGTTAGCAATAAACGGCGGTTCACCGGTCAGGCGTAATCCTCTCGAGTTCAAGCCATGGATAGAGGAGGAGGACATAAAGCTCGTGGGCGACATAATTAGGAGCGGGAATCTATCATCGCTTCACGGCAAGTATAACGCCCAATTAGAGGAGGAGCTAGCCAAGTACCTGGGTGTTGGGCATGCCTTCACGACGAGCAATGGCACCTCATCGATTCACTTGGCGCTCAAGGCCATTGGGGTTGGGCCGGGGGATGAGGTTGTGACTACTCCCTTCACGTTCGTTGCAACAGCCTCCACGATTCTGCACTCGAATGCTGTGCCCATATTCGCGGACATAGATAGGGAAACCCTTAACCTGGATCCAGCGAGCGTTGAGTCCGTCATAAGCGATAAGACGAAGGCCATACTGGTGGTTCAC
Source organism: Thermocladium sp. (assembly GCA_049965935.1). Taxonomy (GTDB): domain Archaea; phylum Thermoproteota; class Thermoprotei; order Thermoproteales; family Thermocladiaceae; genus Thermocladium. Next base: position 2,669 of record JBMFVP010000051.1, on the reverse strand, counting down.
TTGGCTGGTTACCCGGCTGAGATGGATGAATTCATGAGGATCGCGAGGGAGAGAGGCATACACGTAATTGAGGATACGGCTCAGTCCCTGGGCGCCGAGTATAGGGGTCGAAAGGCTGGGGGAATCGCGCACGCCAGCACCCATAGCTTTTACCCAACGAAGACAATAACCACGGGGGAGGGCGGCGCCGTTGCCACTAATGACTCCAATATAGCGAGTCAAGTGAAGCTGCTGAGGAGCCACGGGGAGACCGAGAAGTATCACTACGACGTGCTCGGCTATAATTATAGATTAACGGAGTTCCAGGCCGCCCTGGGCCTCATGCAGCTGCGTAGAATCGAGAAAATAATGGAGAATAAGGCTAGGTACGCGAAGGCGTTGACCGAGGAATTAAGCGACCTAGATAATGACTCCTTAATCCTGCCGCACCCAAAGCCCCACGTGAGGCATGCCTGGCACATTTACCAGATGCTCCTCTCCGATAAGGTCCACATAAATCGGGATAAATTGGTTGATGCGGTGAGGGCCGAGGGCATTAAGGCAGTTACTGTCGCTTACCCAGTGCCTCTATATAGGACGAGGTTATTCCAGGAAATGAGGGGGCATGGAATGGGGTGTCCCTGGTCCTGCCCCTTCTATGGAAAGAAGGTGGAGTATAAGCCGCTTCCAAATGCGGAGTGGGCTTCGAGCCATGTCTTCGGCATACTTGTCTCTCCATTCTTCACTGAGGCGGATGCAGTGGATACGGCTAAGGCTATAAAGAAGGCAATAAAGGGATTAAGCTGATCAATCTCAATAATTAAAGTTAAGGTTGATTCATTAAGTAAGGGGAAATATGGGATTTTGGGAATGTGAACTACCCCACCCTGACGGACGAGGTTTTTCGCCTCCTTTTGAACCCTAATCTTATGAGCACTAAATGGTAGTCAAGTAGTGTTCTAATCCTCCTAATGGAGGGTATGCATATGCCTAAATATAGATACATAAAGTGTTAATAGTATGGTACATAGCTTGGATTCTGATCTTCTCCCAAATCATTCGGTAGGTGTTCCCCGATGTCTTGAGGGTTATTCACGCTTCACAAGTGCTGCTCGTTCCCCTCTGGTGTTGGGGGAGTGGACTCCCATTTTTCCTTCCCGAAATGACTAAGGAAGGGTCAGGATAATAACGAAACCATCGCTAAAAACCTTATCCCAGTCTCTAGACGAGGCTTGCTGTCCTTCTTATTATCAAATTATTCTCTGGGAAAGTTTTAATTCATTGCTTAATACATGTTTTGAGTGATGATGGTTATTAAGTGATGAGGCGTGATTTGGAACCCACGAACTGATCAATAAGTGATTGCCATCAATGAATCATGACCAATGTTTCGGCTAATTAATGGGGTCTCCTGTTTCTCTTCTCCTCTGTTATTAGGTGGTTAAGCATGTCGAGTGCGCGTAGGAGATTGATGAGTGCCGTGATCGATTTATCGATGTCGTCAAGGTCCCTCGCAGATTCAAGTTCCCTTGATACTGACATTACCTTCTCATAAACGGTGTCGCGTACGCCGATTAAGCCGTACCTGATGGATACGGTCTTTTCCTCCTCATCACTCCTCACCAGCACTACCTCCCTACTGCACTTGGCGCAGTAGTACTTTCCATTCTTTAGGCGAAGAAGGGGAGTCCCGCAATTAGGGCACGCGTACTGCGTTAATGCTGCGCCTTCCCTCATTAATTCAGCCATCCTCTTAACAACCGGATCGCCTCCGCTCATGGATCTACGGACAATGAATAGTTAATATAGCTTTCCATGCATTTATTTGCACTCGTCACGGAGACCCTTAGGCGGAGTTACGCCCCGCTGCCCCAAGTACTTGCCGGCGTACTTTGCCTCCCCCTCTATAGTGGATAGAACGACGTGGAGGAACCTCATGCCGGGCCTCAGCACTATGTAATTACTGCTGGAGTTAACTATCTCGATAGTGACGTTGCCCTCAAAACCCGCATCTATAACGGTTGGGGGACTCGAGAGCCCATACCTAGCCACCGTGCTCCTCAAGTTGCATAGACCTACTGCGTTGCTTGGGAACTTCACGTACTCGGTAGTGGTGAGGAGCACGAAGTTTCGGGGGGGAACAACTATCTTGCCATCCTTGGCCTCCACTATACTATAGAGCTCCCTCGCATTATCTAGATTACAGGGATCAATTACTTGATCATTAAATGAGTAGATGGCGTATTGATTGCCCACCCTGAGATCAACCCCATTCTCCCTAACGGTATCAGGGGAAAGCGGTTCAATAACTAAGGAACCTGATTTTATTAACCTATTAATTGCGTCTCCCGAGAGTATCATGCAGAAGCGAGGCAATTAAACCATTTAAAGCAATTGCTTAAACTAGATCCCAAACAGCCCCAACTGGCCATAAAACTTATTATTTGCCAATGATAAAATCGTTTCAATTCTTTTGTAGATTCTACAAAAATAGTAATTTAATAATATATTCTAAAGCAACTTCCCTATAAATAGTTTAGATTACTGTTGTGAATGCTTTTTCATACAATTTGTAAAGAAATGGTCCAGATATAACTTACTTTTAGTATAAGACTGGCTAGTTTTCTTTCCGTTAAATCCGTCGAAGAAATTATTAAGAACGTACTCCGCATAAGCACCAAGTTTGACGC
>JBMFVP010000050.1:0-12784 GCA_049965935.1 Thermocladium sp. | reverse complement strand
CTGGCCGAGTTAGAATTTCAGCTTCTCTCATCATAGTTAAGAAAAATATCTGTATGTTTAATTATTAATTATAAATTAATATATTAAGATTATACAAGCATGAGGTGCTCCGATGCCGAACCCTTGTGAGCGTTATTTAAAGGTTAAACATGACTGTGAGAGTTACGTTGTATGCGTTTTGAGAAGTAAGGGCTTTAAAATAGTAGCTACGGATCAACACGGTTACGATATAGAAGCGTACTACCCGTCAGGTATGTATTATTATTTTATTGAGGTTAAATGCGGACCGGCAGCTAAACTGAGCAGCTATCAACGCATGTTCAAATCTGCAGTGGAAGCGGCTAGAGAAGTAGGATTCAACTTTACTACTGATAAAGGTATGGAGTTGGAACCGAAATTCGTCCTCTGTCAGTTCGACGATGAATATAGACTCATAGCCGACCAGAGCTGTAAAAAACTCCTCAGATAATTTAGTTCCAGTATTAACGCTTTATTGTTCTAATATGAAGAGAAAGGAAGGAGGCTTTTTACACAATTATAAGCAGAAAAGCGCCCTGGGCCTTAAGCTTTAGCTTTAACCATTTTTCTTTAAGCTCTTAGTAAGTAGTAAATAATGCAGATTAATTTCCCTTACCTCATCCTTTTGATTTCTTCGTTGGGTATCTCTGTGTCTTTTATAATGATGAGCGCTATACCGGTAGAGTTGTCTATAATCTGCATTCTCTCATTATCTCAATATTATGAGAGAGATGCTGACTTGAGAGCATACGGAGAGAAATCCCTATTCCCATTTAGCTCGGCCAGGCCCTACTAGCAGACTAAAACGGCTAATAGGTTGTATAGATACTCATCCTCCAACGTGGATAAGGAATAGCGATGAGTATTATGATAGGAGAAATAATCTATTTTTGCTTTTTATAATTGATATATTAAGATCCTAGGAATGCATTTTCCCACTGACCTCTCCCCGCCCTAAAGGGCGAGGCTTTCCACTCCCTTAACCCCCGCTAAGTTAAATCTTTTACTTCATGGCTTGATTTCATAATCGGTGATTAATTGGATTGATGGAGAAATGCTTAAGGGGTCCAAATCTTGCTTTATGCACTAATGATACCCATAACTTTCAAGAAGCTGCTTAGAATTATTAAATCGCGGACGAGAAGCATGATTCTATACTCAATCATGCTATTTCTTGCGGTATTATTCGTAGGTGCCTTTGTGATATATCTGGTGGAGCACGGCCATAACCCCGGCATTAAGAATTACTTTGACGCGCTTTGGTTTATAATGGAGACAATAACCACGGTGGGATATGGTGACATAGTGCCGACGACCACTGTGGGAAGAGTGGCAGATATGATTATTATGCCGCTCGGCATATCCATAATAAGCATCTTAACGGCATCAATAGCTAGCGCAATTATGAATAGCACCATGATGCGCGCCTCCGGCCTTGGCGCATTCTCCCGTAAGAATCATTTATTGATAGTCGGATGGAATGATAGGGTACCTAAATTGATATACTCAATCAAGGCCGCCATGGATCAAACCGGTGATTTCCTGGATATAGTAATTATTTCCAATCAAGAAAAGCCGCCTCTTCCTGGAGATGTTATCTATATAAGGGGTAATCCATTTATTGAACAGGATCTAATTAGGGCCGGCGCCGATAATGCCCGTACCATAATAGTGGTGCCTCTTGACTTCAAGGATCCCTCCTCCTCGGATGCTAAAGTCACGTTGATCACAATGATAATCAAGCAACTAAATCCCAATGCATACATAATATCAGAGGTTCTGGATGAGAGCAATGTGAATCACGTGAAGCGGGCCGGTGCTAATACCGTCATATCGAGTGGATCATTATCCACAATGGCCATTGCCAGGGAAGCCATATATGGCGGCGTCATTGATGCCATAATGGAGCTATTGATGCCGAGCAATCATGGGGAAATAATTACCATGCCATCAAGCGACTTTATTGGATCTTCATTTTTAGAGACCATGATGAAGCTGAAATCCTCCTTGAATTATATATTGATAGGCATAGATCGTGGCGGGAAGCCAATAATTAATCCGCCAGGCAACATGATGATAGAGAGGGGCGATGGCTTGATAGTTATTAGGGGCTTGAAGGATCAGTCAGCTACTCCTCGCTAAAGCTCGGAGCTTCCCCGCGCTATTTATTTGTGAGCGATGCTTGGCGACGCAATGCTTTAAAAGGGTAATAAGTAGGAGAGAGCGGATAGCATATGGCGTCTACACAGGAAGCTACAATATTGGTTGGAAAGAAACCAACCACCAACTACGTAATAGCTACGGTAATGCAGTTCAACCAGGGCAGCAAGAGGGTTACCCTGAAGGCTAGGGGCGGAGCAATTGCTAGGGCGGTCTCCGCCGCGATAATGGTGAGGGACAGGTTCCTCCAGGGTCAAGTCGATATAAAGGAGACGAGGATATCCAGTGATAGGGTTCAGGGACAAGGCGGAAAGGATAGGAACGTTGCTGCAATAGAGATAGTCCTTGAGAAGAAGCAGTAAGAAAATAATAAAAATAAAGATAAAAGGCCATACAGCGTTTGTTTTGCCTTCCATGATCCCATTTTAATGCTCCTTATTAGGAATGGTATGGTTTCTTCTCAAGAATTCTTGTAAATATTGATGCTGACGCTTCTCCTTAATTTCTTGAGAAATTGATTCTAGGTTAGGATCAGTAATTTTGTGCTTCTTGGTTGCCACATATGCCTCACATTTAAAAATAAGGCATGGATTGAATATCAATGTTTAATTTAGTTGTGTCAACTGGGAGGAGAACTGAGGGTTATTGCATGAATGAATTAAAGAAGATAGGGGATTTGTTGGGAATTGATGTTAAGGTTCAATTCACGGGCTTTGATGGTCTACTAACAGCTCTAGTCAGTGGGGATCCATTTAATTATGTTAGGGGCATTAAGAGCCTCATCAATAATAATAAGTACTTACCCAAATTCACGCTTAAGGTTGTTCCAGTGCAGGTAGTTGTTGATACTGATATAGATAAGATAAGGGATGCCGCCCTTGAATTAGCGTCGCTTAATATAGGCGAGAAAGAGTCATTCAAGATAGAGATCAGGAAACGCGGCGTGGACATTAGGCGAGCACACATAATAGATGCAATAGCGCCTAAGGTTGGTAGAAAAGTTAACCTGGATTCGCCCAGCAAGATAATTAATATAGAGGTATTTCCAAGCGAGACAGGGATATCTATTTTAACTAATGATGACGTGTTCAGCCTATTAAAGAGCGGATTCGAGTGGCAACCGGAGTACTACTGAGAGACGTGCCTCCTCTCGATTAGGGACGCCACATAAAGCACGGGCGCAGTGAGGGATAACCAATATAATATGGTTGGCTCACTATATATGGTTAGCGTCATTGCCTCGCCTCCCCCCATGCTTAAGGAATACTGTTCCCGCCCTATTATGACGAGTGGATATGATGATAACGACGCCAATCGAGTTTCCAGGGAACCATTGCCCAACAGCGGAACGAGGTGGGGCATCACTATTGCTAGGACTAGATACACTATCACTGGGTCTAGTACATATAGTATTGGCAACCAAAACATGGTGGAGTAATTCCTCGCCTCGCCCCTCCTCACTAGCATATATGAATATGCCAGCAGCACCGCGATTATGTAGAGGCCGAAGCCCATTAGTATTATGGTGATGAAGCTTGATATGATTAGGGGCTTGCCGAGGAGCATTATATGTAAATAGAACGGTGAATCCCTAATCACCGCTAGATCGCTAATGCCGTAGGTCCACCAGTAATGAGGAGATATTAATAAGGAGGCGGCAATTACGATAATCGAATCAATATAATACAAAAACGTTAAGGGATGCCTCAATCCAATCACCCGCTTAGCTTGAGCATTATGGTCTCTGTCATATTAACCCCCAGGAGACCCATAATCAAGGTAATATTGCATCCAGGCCCGACCATACATTGATACGCCTCCGCGCCATTTATTACATTAATTACGGCAGATGACGAGCCCGGCATCACCACCACAGGCCTAGCCAGCCTAAAGTAATTACCCCGCGCGTCATAAATGGTTATGTTGAAGTCATATGAGTTAATAATGGTTAAATTAATGGTTTTCCCAATGGATTTATTGCCGTAAACAAGTATATGAGGCTCAACTGACACCCCGCCGCCCATTAATGACCTTAATTGATTAAGTCCCAGGGAGGGGTGATTCAGCCAAATCATTACTATTAGGAATAAGGCAAATACCAGTAATCCAAATAATTTAGCTGAATCCACGTAATGCTCAGTGCGAGGATCCTAATCAACTTATCGCCATAAATACCCGCTCTGAACTTGATGGGATCATGATGAGGAATTAAATGAATCCCTCCTCTATTAATTTATCGAGGAATCTCCGCATGATGGCTCTTCCGCTCATGAGTCGAGGAATTGCCATGGATATTACTAGTAACATTATGGAAGCCACTGCTGCAATGGTTCCTAGGCTAGGGCTTGCCATATAGATTAGGGATGGAATTAAGTAAGCCCCGGCCACCAGCATGGCCACTATGCCTATTAAGAAGCCGAGCACGTTAACTCTAGGAACATACTCCTCCAATCCAATGAATCTATTCTGCCTTATGCCGGTCCATGGCCCTATTATGAGTGAAATTGACGCTGTCGTGGGCATCATGGATAACATGGACACAATTAAGAGCAAGGCAAGGGGAGAACCAGTGACTAAATATATGGCTAGATACGCGACTGCCCAGGGAGAAGCCAATATTAGGCCCACGATAGATCTCGTCAACATCCTTAGCCTAAAGTAGCCCGTGCAATCCATTGCCATGCATGATAGCCAAAGCCTCTCGCCGCTTAGTCCAGAGAGGGCTATTGAGAATGCGAATATTCCAATATAGAATTCAGGGAACCATAAAATGAATCCATTACGCAATTGCGCATAGCCTAGGTGCATCACGATTATGGTGTAGATAATGGCTGAAACCGCGGATATTGGTAAGCCAAGCATTAATGCATTAACTCTCTGCAATCTATATGTAGATGAAGCGCCCGCATTCATTCTAAGCTGGAGCGATGCCGATAGTAATGATGATTTAAGCATGGCTCTCAGGGGACCTAGGCCGGCGAAGCTTATTGATGAGGAGAATGGTTTTCCCTCGCTCCGCCTCCTTATGCCTCTAAATGCATTATTAATGGATAAACTGTATATGTTCACGTAAATGCTCTTCATGGATCTCTTCAGCAATGCGGCGGTGAAGAGGAGGGCAGCCAGGATCAAGGCCAAGTAATATAGGTTGGGCTTCATGACCATATAAACAATGTTTAACTGCGGATACATTAAACTAGTTGCCACGGCATAGGACGCGTACGTAATGAGGGTCATTATCATTGCGCGCCCGCCTCGTAATCCTAGGAGGAGGGAAGCAATGGATAGTATTAGTCCTATGGCGATCGCCTCCACTAAGTACTCTGCCAATATATAGACTTGGCCAGTTATGGCCTCAATCATTGGGTACCAGTAAGTCATGGCGAGTATTATGGATACATCAGTTATCGCGGCCACCATTATCTTGGCAATCATTATATCCGTTGGATCTATGGGCGCCGTCAAGACAAAGTCAGCCTCCGCCTTGCTGAACATGGAGATGGATGGAAACAAGTAAAACACGAGGAACACTGATATGTAGAGAACATATTCTCTGGGCAGTTCCACGTTGATTCCCCGCAAATGGCTAAGGCCAATTAGGTAGGATAAGGAGAGGAAGAACATTGAGAAACCTATCACTAGAATTACTACCAACAATCCGCCCCTAGTGTATCGTTCCTTAAGTGATACCTTAATAATTCTAGAAATGATTCTAGCATCCATCTTAACCACTCATTATTCTGGCAACCACTTCCTCAATCCTCTCGTCTCCCCTGGATAATGCGGCTAATTCATTCATGGAGCCGCTCCATATTGCGTGTCCCCTATTTATTATCAGAACTAGGTCAGCCAATCGCTGGGCTATGCTCATTATATGGGTGGAGACGAGTATTGTTGCTCCTCTTGAATGCATTGATTTAAGCAGCTTAATAACTCGTTCCTGGGTAGGTATATCCAAGTAATTAAGTGGTTCATCCAGTAGGAGGACCTTAGGATCATGGAGAATGGCTAAACCTATCGCCACCTTCTGCCTATTGCCTCTGGAGAGCCTTGACACAGCCATGTTCTCGTACTCCCTTAACTCCAACTCATCCAGTAAGTAATTGATTCTATCCAGCAGGAAATCCTTGCTAAGCCGCCTTAGGGCTCCCACATACTCCATGTTTTCCCTGACAGTCAGCGTTAGAAAGGGGGATGCATCTTCAGGCAAGTAACCCAATACCGCTTTTGCATTAAGGGGATCCCTGAACATGTCTACTCCATTTATGAGAACGGATCCAGAATCTGGACGAAGAAGACCAGCCAATATTCTAAGGGTAGTGGTTTTTCCGGCCCCATTTGGGCCAATTAACGCTGATGCGGCTCCGCATGGAACCTTCACGGAGAGACCATTTAAGGCCACGGTGGATCCATAGCTCTTCCGAAGATCAACAGCATCAATGCACATAACTCAACTATGGCTGGATCAGCTTGCTTATTAATGCTTTCCCAGTTCATTTATGGAACCCTGATTGCTGGACGTGGATCTGTAATACTTATGAATGCGTTACCATTAAGTGGACACGCAATTTGTATTAAGATGATGAGACCCAGGAAAGCCTCATTGACCAGCGGGGGATGGCATTAACTGTTTAGATTCTAAGTAATTCAGTAGCTCTTTTCCCTCGTAAGTTAAAAGGATGTTTTTGACCAAGTTTTTCAATTCCTCATCATCACAGCCACACTTGGTTCTAATCGCTATTAATTCCCGCCTCGACTTGCCCTCGTACCCTACTAGCTCTACCTCTCTTCCTTTAATTGATTCGTGGCCATATAGCATCTTGCCGTGATTATTTATCTCTAGCTCTGTTGCTATGGGATAATTCCACTCATTTACTACATCGATCTCCACTAGGTCTCCTATCTTTACTCCAATTCTTTCACCATTGGCATAAATTATATTCACCCCATCATTATTTGGCTTTACCTCTATCCTCAGCACATTGATTTAATAAGCAGCTAACTTTTAAGGGTATTGTTAATTTTGATGGGTTTACTCCTTGGCAGGAATCTAGGGAGTTGAATATGGTTTCCCAAAAGTAATAAAAGGCGAGGCTTATTGGTGCGTGTTGGGAATGGTTTTTGATCTATTGCATCCTAGGGTTAGGGAGGCATTAAGCATGTTGGGGTATAGGGAACCCACCGAGGTTCAATCACGTTCTATTCCGATTATCCTCCACGGCGATAACGTGCTTATCTCAAGCCCCACGGGCAGTGGAAAAACCGAGGCTGCGGTTCTTCCAGTGGTTTCCCGCATATTGGAAAGAGGAGGGAATCAGGGAATTCATGCCCTCTATATAACTCCCATGAGGGCATTGAATAGGGACTTATTGAGTAGATTGGAGCGATTATTCGGCATTCTGGGGCTCCGAGTCGGAGTGAGGCATGGAGACACGCCCCAACGGGAGAGGCAGAGACAAAGGGTAGAGCCGCCTCACATGCTTATAACCACTCCAGAATCTCTTCAATTTCTTCTAATAAATAAATCCATGAGGCAATGGTTAAGAGAATTGAATTGGGTGATAATAGATGAGGTCCATGAATTGATAAACGACAAGAGAGGAATACAATTATCTCTTGCATTGGAGCGATTAGTTAATTTGAGCGGCGAGTTCCAACGCATAGCTCTCTCCGCATCAATAGGTAACCTGGATCTAGCTGCCGAGTACGTGGGCGGCTCTAGGCCAGTGAGCGTGGTTTCCCTATTAGCCACCAAGGAAATGCATCTAAGCGTTAAGAGACCAGGCGAGGCGCCGAATGCTCCTCGGGAAACGACGCCCGACTCCTATGGTAGGCTCCTTGCCCTGAATGAGTTGATTAGCAATGGTAATGGCGTGGTGCTGGTATTTGCTAATACTAGGGATACGGCTGAATTATTGGGAAGCAGATTAAGAGGCTTATTCGGCTTAAATGTCGAGGTTTATCATGGCTCTCTTAGCCGCGAGCGTAGGGAGGGCGTTGAGGGATTAATGCGAGGCGGCGGCATTAATGCTGTAGTCACCACGTCAAGCTTGGAGCTTGGCATTGATGTGGGAAGGATAAGCAGCGTTGTTCAATATATGAGCCCACGTCAAGTGGCTAGGCTTATTCAGCGCGTGGGGCGAAGTGGTCATGGGATCGGATTAATGTCGAGGGGCACCATAATAGCGGGGGATATGGATGATTACTTGGAGTCCATTGTTATCGCTGCCAATGCGAAGAGGGGCAGATTAGAGAAGGATATAGAGTACCACGTGGGGGCCATGGATGTCTTGGCGCATCAAGTGATTGGCATGATAATGGATGCCCGCGCCGATGGGAAAAGCGCCACGCTAAGCGAAATATATGGTACAGCAATAAGGGCGCATCCCTATCGCGACATGGAATTAAGCGATTTTCGGCGACTAATTGATTTCCTGGTAAATAGGAGACTAATTGGCGTGGATAATGATGTTGCTTACCCCAGGAGGGGCTCCATTAAGTACTACGTGGAGAATGCATCCATGATACCGGATGAACAGCATTACTTAGCGATAGACTATGTGACAAATAAGGCAGTGGGGGAATTAGATGAGGAGTTCGCATCCACGATTGAGCCGGGCGTTAAGATCATCCTATCGGCAAAGCTATGGAATGTTCTATCCATAAATAAGGATGAGGGCAAGGTGTATATGGAGCCCGCGACTAGCCTTAATGGGGCGCTCCCGGCATGGATAGGCGAAGAGATACCGGTTCTTCCTCAAGTCGCTCGAGAGGTCTGTGAGTTGAGGGCTAAGCTATTGATGAATGGCGTGAAGGCTATTAGGGAGTACGTGGGTAACGATGTTGAGATTAATGATGATGACTTGAAGCGATTAGGGGAAGAGCTAGAGGATATTGGGAGCGATGCGCCATCGCCGAATAAAGTTGTGGTGGAGGCCGGCTCTAAGGCGATGGTGATCCACAGCTGTGGCGGCAGTAAGGGAAATGAAGCGCTTGGGCTATACTTGTCGAGGTACTTGTCTCAGAGATTCATGGTTAGCGTGGGGTACCGTGCAGATCCTTATAGGGTATTGCTTATCCCGGCTCGTCCCATACCTGTTGATGCCATTAAGGCGGCATTAAGTGCGGAAGCAGAGGAGGTTAGGCAGAGGCTTTGGGAGGGAATTAGGGCAAGTCGATTATTTAGGTATAGATTCATTCATGTTGCGCGAAGATTCGGCGTACTGCCGCGTGGCTCCATTGATGTAAACATATCCAGACTAGTTGAGGCGTATAGAGGAACACTGTTGGAGGATGAAGTAATCAAGGAAATAGCGATAGATAAGCTTGACATCGCTGAGTTGCTGAACTTAATTAGCGGCATCAGGAGCGGATCAATCGCTATTGAAGTGAAGCAGGTAACCGAGTTCAGCCCACTTGCCCTCCCAATAATAGAAATAGAGGGTTTGGACTTCGCAATAGATGAGGTGCCCCGCTCTGCGTTGATGGATATAGTTAAGAAGAGAATAATGGAAAACGAAATCACGCTCGTCTGCATGAAGTGTGGATGGAACTTCACAGCAAAGATCAAGTACATTAACGAGAACTCCCTGAGGTGCCCTCGATGCGGGTTAAGAACTATATCCATGCTTAAGTATCGAGATGAGAAGCTTGATTACGCAATTAAAGTGATTAATAAGTTCCGCAACAAGAAGCCCCTAGCGCCTCAGGAAAAACAGTTCCTAGAGGTTCTTAGGCAACGATCCCTAGTCATACTTCAATTTGGACTCAGAGGATTAATAGCCTTGGCTTCCCACGGAGTCGGTTCCTCCTCTGCAATACGGAAGGTTTTAGCGAAGGCCCATAACGAGGAGGAACTCTATGCATCAATAATGGAAGCAGAGAGGGAATACGTGAGAACAAGGCTGTTTTGGGACGATTAATAACTAGAAGCCATAAAACCTCATGTGAGGATGATGATTCTTCCTAACTTTATTACTCCTTGGGATGCAGTAATGCTTATAAATGCGTTACCAATAAGTGGACACGCAAAAAGCAAAATGATCAATATTATTTCTTTAATTAAATTAATGATTTAGTGGATTGGTGGATTTGCCATGCGGGCGGCTCGCCCCTCTAGGTCCCAAACTCGTATTAGTTCATTTAGTTTAGCCATTCGTTCTCCACCAACTATTCCCGTCTTTATTAGTGGGGCCTGGAATCCCAGTGCTATGTGGGCCAGCAGTTCCTTCTCTGTATCGCCTGATCTGTGTGATACTATTATCGTGTATCCGTTTTCCTTTGCTAACTTAACGGTCTCATTAGCTCTGCTCAGTGTTCCCACTTGATCCACTTTTATTATTATGCCGTTCCCGGCTTTTCGCTCTATTCCATTCTTTAGCCTGGATGAATTAGTTACGAATAAGTCATCTCCAACTATTAGGCACTTATTGCCAAGGGTTGCCCTTAGTTCTGCGAATCCCTCGAAATCCTCTTCATGTAGCGGGTCCTCAAAGTAAACTATGCCGTATTTTTCTATTAATTGCTTAATGAAATCCATGTGCTCCCTCGCAGTCCTCTCTTTGCCTTCGCTTCTATAGACATACTTTTCTCCATTCCACATGCCGGATGATGCGGCATCTATTCCTATGCCTATTGGGAACCCCTTCTCGCTCATTTTTTTCTTCACTATTCCAGATAATATATCCAATGCCTTTATTGTAGATATCTTAGCGGTCCACGCCCCCTCATCATTCTTGCCTCCAGCGAATGTCGGGTCCTCCTTGGTTAATTCCTTGCCTACCTCCCTATGTATTTCCAGGTTAGTGCTGATGGCCGTATAGATATCCGGTGCCCCATATGGTATCACGAGGAATTCTTGGAAATCAGGCCCTAAATCCCTTGAGTGCTTTCCTCCCCCAATCACGTTGCTGACGGGGTATGGAAATGCGGTGGCAAAGGCTCCGCCTAAGTACCTATATAGAGGTATATCCAAGTAATTTGAGGATGCTACAGCGGTCGCTAGCGATGTGGCAAATGCTGAGGCTCCTCCTATTCTGCTGAAGTTTGGGGTTCCATCTATTTCTTCTAGCCTTGCATCGATGTCTCCTTGGCTTAATGCATTCATGCCAATTAATTCCGTGGCTACCCACCTCCTATACACATCTATTGCGGCGTCTATGCCGTCCGTCGGGAGGAATTGAACCTCATGCTTCCCCTTAGATGCGCCGGCCGGAGCAATGGCGCTTCCACTTGCCCCACTTTCAAGGATTAATTCCACCTCAATCGTGGGATCGCCCCTACCGGTAAAGGCTTTCCTGATTATTGCATCATCTATAGCTGACACTCGCTGCTTTCCCTGCTTCCCTTATTTAACTTTTGGGATTAATATTGCATCATTGATGATTTGGCAATGCGCTTTATTGTCCATTGCATCCCTCATTTCCATCATCTCTTTTCAATTTAGTTTATTCATAATTATGGCTGGATCATGGGGTAGATTTATTAAGGCACCCAGTACGGTTTGCCAAGAATGGCTGCAGACGTCAAGTTTGAATCATTATCTCCATCGGAGTGGTTTAGGCGCAACAAGGAGCTAGCGGGCTTCGCAAATCCATCTAGGGCGCTTTATCAAGCGGTTAGGGAGCTAATAGAGAATGCCCTAGACGCCACCGAGACATTCGGCATTCATCCATTTATAAAGGCCTACATAAAGTATGCAGAGCGAGAGAACTGGCTCTCCATTTATGTGGAGGATAATGGGATAGGGATACCTAGGGATGAGATTCCCAACGTATTTGGCCGAGTCTTCTATAGCTCCAAGTATAAGGTGAAGCAGCATAGGGGCATTTTTGGCTTAGGCGCTAAAATGGTGATATTATATGCTCAATCCACCACGAATAAACCAATAACGGTGATCAGCGCACCTCAAGGCTCCGATAAGGTATATAGATTCGATATAATGATAGATACGCTGCATAATGAACCCCTCATAAAGCACCAGGAAGAATGGGATAATAAGTATAAGTGGCATGGTACCGCCGTTCATGTAGTGATGGAGGGCGATTGGCTCAAGGCGAAGCATAGGGTCGAGGAGTACATTAAGAGGGTTGCCATGGTTGCTCCATACGCTGAGATACATGTTAAGGAGCCTGATGGGGGAGTGATAGATATAGAGCGAGTCACATTAACTCTTCCCACGCCGCCCAAGGAGGGGTTGCCTCACCCCAAGAGCATCGATATAGAGGTGGTTAAGCAATTGATATCGAGAAACGGCGACTCCCCTCTAATCGAGTTCCTGGTTGATAATTTTGATGGGGTTGGCGACGAGACCGCAATTAGTTTCTTGAAGTCTATTGGAATAGATTCCTCCAAGAACGTGAAGGAACTAAGCATGGATGAGATCACTAACTTGGTTACCAAGATGAGGGAATTCAATGAGTGGAGGAGACCAAGGGCGGATTGGTTGAGCCCAGTTGGCGCGGAATTATTGGAGCAAGGCATTAGGAAGACTTTGGAGCCAGAGGCCGTCTTCGCCACAACTAGGAAGCCCTCCTCATATTCGGGTAATCCATTCATTGTTGAGGCAGCCATTGCGTGGGGAGGAAAAATAGAGCCTAGCGATAGG
>JBMFVP010000049.1:0-13293 GCA_049965935.1 Thermocladium sp. | reverse complement strand
GTGAGTCGGCCCCCGCTCCCCATTCCCCAAAAATTCACCAGCGGAACAATAGCACCTTCCACACAAGCACCTAAAAACATTTCCTAGGAATCCCCGCCCCTAGAAGGGGCAAGGTTTGTTGTTCGTTTTATCATTGCTTGATTGGCTTGAAGCGAGTGTTGGGAGGGGTAGCCGGCTATTACGGTTGATGGCGGTAGCTCATTTCAATTCCAAGAAAGGCTAACTATCATTGGCGTGCCATTTATTATCTTTACCGTTATTGCATTAGATGCATTAAATACTTGCAGATACACTGGGTACTGGGTTGGCGCCACAAAGTATTGGACAATTGCTGTAACCAGGAACGTGTAATTATTTAACTTGGTCACTGTTGGTAGAGCGGTCGTGTAGAAATAGACGGTTTCATAATTGCCGAAGAAGTTTTGAAGCCATGTTGAGTTAAATGATGAGTACGTATAGGTGCCTGGGAATGGTGTCCCAACTATGTCTGCAGTGAAGTTTCCAGCTAATAGTGGAGTAACATCGCTTGGGTTCTCTATTGCTATTCCATCCCAGAATTTAAATACGGTATCCAGCGCAGCGCCTTCGGCGTATTGTTGAATTGCATGTGATTCACGGCTGGCCAGATTATCATACAAGTTTAGGTATTGGGTATAGTTCTTCTCTGCATTGGAGTAGAGAGCCATATACATGTCCTCATATTTAGTTGCATTTAGATAGAGTTCCTGATACTTGCTTGCATTGGATTCTGCCGATTGCAGTGATGATTTGTACATTTGAAGTGTTGAAGATAGGGATGAAGCCTTTGAAGCAGCGGCGGAGTATTGATAGAAGCCCACTATGGCGGCCACTAGCAGAACTATTGCTAGTACCGCCAGGCCTACTATTTTCGCATCCATGTGATTAATTATGAGCCATTAATATAGGGATTTTTCAGATTTTATTGCAATTTTCTACTTAATTAATATTTATGGTTTTTGCGTTTCCTAATATTTATAAGCGTTGACCGATATCGATTAATGATGCATCGCGGAAAACATGGGGATTGGCCTGCATCCCCAGAAATAGAGAAGCTGATAAATGAGGTAATGAGCCATATTGATGTAGCAGCGGATTTAGGGTGTGGAGTGGGGCGGTTCTGCAATATTCTTTTAAGCCACGCCAATAAAGTCTACTGTATAGATAAGGATCCTCAATCCATAGAAGTAGCCAGGAACCGCATAAACGGTAATGCGATTTTCCTGGTCGAGGATGCCGAACACACCTCCATTAAGAATGGTGAGGTGGATTTCCTGTTGATGGTTAATTCATTTCATGATATGGAGAATAAGGATGGCGTAGCCAAGGAGATTCATAGAGTGCTCAGTGATGGAGGGCTCGCGCTAATAATTGAATTCAAGCCCGGATTAATAGGGTTTGGCCCGCCTCCATGGCTGAGAATGAAGCCTGAGGAAATCAGGGAAATATTTTTCCGGAATGGCATGATTAATGTCTGGACCAGGGAAATTGATTCGCAGAATGCCTTATTGTTTAGAAAGCAATCACGATAAAGCCGATAATCGCCGCCACCTATAGGGGATGATTACGCAATTGGACGTATAATACTGCAGGTTCTAGTTTATGATGAAGCGCGAGTCAATAAATCGCCCAAAGATTAAATCCTCAAGTTTCAATGCCGAGAAAGAGATTGGTTAAGCAACATTTAAATCGCTTGGGTGAGTTACCGCGGCTAAGATGAAGTCATTTACATGTATTGTATGCGGATCCCGAAGCGCTGCTGCAATAATAAATGGAAATACGTATTGCTACAGCTGCGCGGCTAAGGTTATATTAATACATAATGTTAAGTTCCTGAGATCCCTCAAGAACGAGAAACTAATACCGAGTCAGCTTCAGTTGCCGGAGGTGTAAAGCATGAGGGGGCAGAGATTTCTTTTATTTATTGTGATTGCCGCTCTCTCAGCATCTATTACCGCCATTGCTCAAAGCGTGACATGCAGCATAACTACGAGCGAGGCTAATTATACCTTGATAGTTCCCATTAATTCCTCGCTTATAATATACGGACCCAACCAACACGTCGTGAATTGCGATCATCTTAACATAACCCTAAATGAATGGAGCAATATAATAATAATTGCACGAAAGGCAAACAGCATGCATATCGAGCTACCAAGCAATTATTACCCTTATTGCTATCCAAATAATGTTAGCCTAATCGCCGGTAATTATATAGAGGCGGGCAATTGGAAGGAAGTCATATGCACCATTCATGGCTATTCTTCCCTGGAGATATATAAATTATCCCTTGGAATTGAAGTCGGAGCACTCCTCATGTTAATATCATTCCTAACTATCTTCCTCCTACAAGGTACTCGGCGAGTTGGGTGAATGCTCGAGATCTATGTGAATAAATAGACTTCTCCTCAATACTCATCTCGGCAAAGGTCAACCCAACGCCAAGTGGAGCGAAGATGGGGTCGAATCCGAATCCACCGGAACCGCGAGGCTCATTAACTATGTTACCCACTACTTCCCCCCTGAAAAGCTTTGGTTCCCCATTTATACACGCACCCACGACAGACCTAAACACCGCTCGCCTAGATGCAGCTGATTTAAGTAATTGGAGAATACCATCCACTCCAATCGTTGAGTAAACGTAGGCAGAGTATGGTCCTGGAAAACCATGTAATGAATCTATGAAGAGACCATCATCCTCAACAACAATTAGATCCCTGGAGCTACATATTTGATTTAATGCATAAGTAACTATTTCCTCTAATTCATTGCTTTGTATCTCGACCTTATGGAGATCCAGCGATTGATGAACGCCGATGCCCCACCTAGATAATATGTGAGACGCTTCCTCAACCTTACCCTTATTACCGGTCACAAATAATATATTCATGTGGGAATTAATTTAGGGTTGATTCGGTTATTAATTTATTGCTTCTCCACATGCTCCGCTCCACTGTACTCAAGAACCTTCTTAAGTAGCTCCGCCTCAGGCGGTACGCCCACGAATTCAACATTGCCTATTTCTTGGTCTACCGCACGAAGAGCTACGGTGGGCACTGCGCTTACGGAATACGCGTCAGCTATGTCTGGAGCTTCATATGCTTCCACATTCATTGCAATCACCTTGCCTCCACTATCATGCGCAAACATATTAGCTAGGAGAACGGCATATGGACAGTAAGGACAAGATGGGGTAACCACTGTTATGACCTCAACATGCTTAGCGTTAGATTCATTCAATTTACTTAGCGTCTCCTTAGTTCTCTGCCTAAGCCCCGTCTTGCCTGTGGATAATCTGGTTATGGTTTCTATGAATGCCCTCACCTCCTCGCCTAGAGGCGCACCGATATACCTTATGGAACCACCATCCATTAATACGGCTGGAACCCTATTGCTAGTTAGTCCAAACTTCTCGAAAGCCGCCTTATCCTCATCATAATTATGCTTATTCACTATTAATTTGCCTGGCGGCGATAACTCCACCAGTAAATCCAGCAACTCCTGCGTTGGAATGCACCAATTAGTTTCGCGCTCTTTGCAAGTCGCGCTGGTGAAGAATTCAATGGTTACTGGATTAATCATTTGGGATAGGATCTCCTTAATAGTGGCCTTAGTATCCTCATCCACCTCTATATGTACCTCCTCTGCAGATGGAGGCGTAATTGGCGTTGCCGACATAGTAAAATATGCATGACTCTGAAGGTTTAAAAACCTTACGTGTCTATGAATTTTTTCTCCTTTTTGCTACTCGCTTCTTGCCTCGAGACCTCTTGCCTCTTTTGCTTCTCCTCTTTCTCCTCTTGACCACGGGCTTCTTGGATTCCTTAACCAGGGACTCAAGGTCTATATTCAACATTGATGATACTCTATCAGTCAAGACCTTAATGAAATCATCATCCATGAATGACTTATCTATTGTAACCACGCTGACCACGGAATCGCCGAGACTAGAGAACTCGAGGCCAGTCTTGTCCTTCAGCTTCTTAGCCAGCATCGATGCGCTGGTCTCCTTCTCCACCTTTATCCTAATAATAACGGTATTCCCATCAACCTGAACCTCTGGACTCAGTGATGAATTAAGCGACAAGCCCCATCACATCTAGGGGTTAAGCCGGGTTTTTAAATCATTTTTCTCCAACATTCCGCAACACTGAAGCCCCTTTAGCGAGCCCCACACCTATCCCCCGCTTCCTCATTACCTAATGTCCACATCATGACCCACGCTGCCTAGGAAGAGCTCTAAATCATGCTCGCTCGGTAGATTCTCTTCATCGCCCCTAACCATGACTACCATTGCGGCTGCCGCCGATGCTCTCAGCATTGATTCCTTGAGCCCCATGCCCTTTAACATGGATGATATGAATACGCCCACATACGCATCGCCAGCACCTATGGGATCCTCCACAGGCACTCGAAATGCATTAACCTCGCTGACCTCGTTTTCCCACTTGGCTATTGAGCCTCTAATTCCCCTCTTAATTATTATTTTATTTAGTCCAAAAACCTTCTCCGCCTCTTTAAATATGGAGTCTATCCCTCTCTGCTCAAGTATTATCGCGGCCTCCTCCTCATCCATGAAAACGATATCCACATTACTCAATGCTTCCCTCATTACCTTAATGGCCTCCCCCATATCACGCCAAAGCTTTCGTCTAATGTTTAAATCGAACGATACCAATGCCCCGCCTTTCTTGGCCTCCCTCATCGCCCTTAATGCGGCTAATCGAGCGGATTCACTTATCGCCAGAGTTATACCTGTAGTGTGAAATACCCGAGCACTTCGAACGTAGTCGTAATCTACATCATTCTCGGAAATAAATGAAGCAGCGGAGCCACGCCTATAATAAGCAACATCGCTTACCCCAGGTATTGGGTAGCTTCTTTGAACGAAGTATACACCAGTGGGGTGCTCATCATCCAGCAATATGCGAGACACATCGACGCCCTCCCCCCTTAACCAATTAAGCACATAATGCCCAAACTCATCATTGCCTAGCTTAGTTACTAAGCCGCTGCGGAGGCCAAGCCGAGCCGCGGCCACGCATACATTGGCTTCAGACCCTGTTGAATGCTTCTCGAAGTATGTGACGTAACGGAGAGGACCCTTAGTGACGGCGTTGAATTGAACCAATGGTTCCCCCATTGCAACAATATCCAACATATATTATGGGTAATCATGCCTCGTTTTAAGGCTTCCCGCCTAGGTCATTGATTGAATTGCCTTCACGAGTTTACTTCTGCTTTCAGTTAAATACTCTATGCTGGGGGATAACAGGTCACGAATGTCGCCTACGCCCATAACCACCATGGCTAACCTATCTACTCCCATGCCGAACGCCAACACAGTGGACTCCCTTATGCCAAGCGGCTCAAGTACCTCCGGTCTGAAGATTCCTGTTCCCCCAACCTCTATCCATCCTAGCTTATCGTGAAGCATATATATCTCGGCGCTGGGGCTAGTGAATGGAAAATATGAGGGCCTAAACATGACTTGCTTCATGCCTAGCCTCCTAGCGAATTCCTCATGGAAACCAAGGAGGTGCTTAAACGTGAGCCCCTTGCCGACTATTATGCCGTCAGCTTGATGAAATTCCATCGAGTGCTTTGCATCAAGGACTTCAGGCCTGAAAACCCTATCGATTGTGAAGGATCTATATTCGCCATCTCCACGCGACGCCAATGTACGTACGCTGACTGCTGTGGCCTGGGAACGCAGAATGAGTGAGAATGCTTTCTCGGCGTTCCACTTATACCTCCAACCCATTGAGCCAGTGTTACCGCCGTTCTCATGAACTGATGCAACGCCATCAATTAAGCGCTTCGGCACGTTATGTTGGCTAGGCGCGGAGACGAAGAATGTGTCATGAATTTCCCTGGCCGGGTGATCCTGTGCCTGAAATAAGGCATCGAAGTTCCAGAACTCCAGCTCAATATATGGCCCATAGGTTTCCTGGAATCCCATGGATTCATATATTTCCTTTAGGAAATCAATGAATTCACTATAGAAATGTCTCCCAATTGATGGTAGGGTAGGCACAGGCACCGATGGGTCGAATTCCTTTAATTCCAGGTTTCTCCATTCGCCGCTTCTAATTAATTCCGTGGTAAGCGACGTGACTAGGCGAGCTGGTTTAATTACGCCGCTACCGAGGAGCCCAGGCAATGATTGAGCTGGTTTAATTAATATAATGGATTGCTCCCGCCGCCTCACTAGTCCCCGCTTCAGTAATTGGGCTAGGCTCTTCTCATCAATGGAGCCTCCGCGGCTAATGGTGATTAATGATTCCTTGACCGGGTCGCTCTCCTCAATCCTATTGAGCATTATGGCTCCGCCCTGGAACTTTATTATACCGAGCTTAGCGGCGTTGTTAATCGCTATCTTGGCTTCCTCAATGGTTAACTCCACTCCAAATTCCTGGGCAAGGCTCGGTAAGTCGCCTGGCTTAGGCGTGCAGTTGCATTTCTTCAGTAACTGGATTAGTCTTGCCTCGGGCGAGCCGAGCAGCATGTAGCGATTCCCCTCCTCGGTTAATTCATAGCTGGTCACTATCCTCTTCTCCGTGGTGATGAATCCCTTGGCTGCCAGTTCCATTACTGTTCTCATTAATGAATTTGAATCAATTCCAATGATTCGCGATACTTCATCAATGCTCACCGTCCCATTAGCCACTATATTCAATACCTTATACGCTAATTCGGATACCCTTACTTCACCCACGTGTCCTAACCCCTATCACTGCTTTAATGTATTTCCTGTGAGGCCATTAATGAACCAATCCCTAATTATGTTGAGCCTCTCCACCCTATGCACTGGTTTCCCGGTTCTGCTTAAGTCATGATTCTCCCCCGGGAAAAGCACTAGGCGGGCTTTCTTTCCATTATACTTCAATGCAGTGTAGAACTGCAGAGCCTCCCCCACGTAGCACCTATAATCCTCAAGAGAGTGAATAATCATTACTGGAGTCTCGACATATTTTACGTGAATTATGGGGGACTTCTCGATGAACCTATCTCGATTACTCCATGGATCAGCGTCCAAGTTTCCCCCCACGTGGTCATTCCCGAAGAAGAACCCTATATCGCTGGTCCCGAAGAAGTGAAGCCAATTACTTATGGATCTCTCGCTCACTGCAGCCTTGAACGCCCTCGTGTGAGTAATTATCCAATTAACCATGAATCCACCATATGAGCCCCCTATTACCCCTACCCTGGATGAATCCACTGGGAACCTAGAGATGATGTGGCTTAATCCCTCCATTATGTCCAAGTAATCCCGCTCCCCATAGTGCCCCCGTATATCGGCGAAGTCCTCACTATAGCCAGCGCTTCCCCGTGGATTCATATAAATAACCATGAAGTCCGCGGAGAGGACGTGGAACTCAAACATGAAAGCATTTCCATACATGGTCTTCGGGCCCCCATGAATCTCCACTATTGCCGGCAATTTACCTGTTGATTGCTGAGAAAGAACCCAAGCATCCAGGGAAACACCATCGCTGACAGTAAATCTGATATGTGTTGGATTCGCCAATTGAAGGGATGAAACCACGCCATCATTAAACGATGTGACGCGCCTAATGCTGTTTCCCTCCCTCATGAATAGCTCGGCCGGCGATGAGGCATTCATGGCAGTGAACACCAATGAGCCGCCGCGGGAAGAGAAACTCTCGACGCTCCACTCGCCCTCGGTTACTCGCCTTAGTTGCCCGGTGGCTAAGTCGAATCCATATAGATTAACCGATCCCGCCTCATTCACTGGAAATATGGCTAATGAGGCGTCGAGCTCTACCTTAATGTCGGGAGGCGACCCCCTCATATCGCTGTTGAGGCTATTGCCGACCTCCAGGGGGAAGTCCCCAAGCAAATCCTTAATGGATCCATCTAATCCGATCCGCAGCAGCCTATTATGGGTGACCGTTCCTCTATGCAAATCATGACCTATCGCTAATAACCCATCCCCATTAGGCAGCCAAGCCAGTGACTCCACGCTTAGGGCGACGCTTTTTATGGTCTCCATGCCGGAGTCGCTCAATATCCGGATCTCGGTCTCGTATGGCCTTAATTCATTGCTTGACACGGCAATAGCTATATTGGTCAATACATCGAATGCCACCACGTTGAAGTCTCCACTGGTTAATTGCTGTGCATCGCCTGTCTCGGTGTCAACCCTAAATAAGTGAGTGTGAAGTCCATAAGTGTATCCCCGCCCATTGAACCAAATAGGTATCTTATCTATTATCTTCACGTCATCATCTATCTTGCCGACGGGGGCCAGGAAGTATATGAATCTACCATCCCTAGACCACTGAATATTTGAGATGCCATCCCTCTTGACTAGGGCTCGAGGCTCTCCGTTAAAGTCGGCCAACATTAACTGAACCCACTTATCCTCTGGTTTGGCCCCCCTCCTCGAGAGGAATGCTAGCCTAGAGCCGTCCGGGGACCAGGCTGGACTGGAGTCGGAGCCGCTTCTCGTGAATTGCCATGTTCTCGATCCATCGCTGAGCCAAATATTGCTGACGTACTCGTTTTCCTTGGGTTCCGTGACTGTGAATGCTATTAATTTGCCATTGGTTCTTGCCTGGTGAATTAATTTGAACAAGTATAGATCACTTGGTTGGGGCTTTCTCATCCATTAAGCTGCTTTATAAATGATTTAAAGCGTTGCCCCTATATGCTATTGCCGGTGCAAAATGCTTAAAACACTTATGTAGAGGCTAGATCTATGCAGCAAATAAGGGGTATTCAGGGCTATAAGACGGTGAGCGAAGTCAAGGGGCCCTTGATAGTAATCAAGCGAACCAGGAATGTAGCGTATGGGGAAATAGGGGAAGTCGAGGGGCCAGATGGAGAACCAAGGCTAGTGCAGGTGGTGGAGGTTGGGCCTGATTACGCCATAGCGCAAGTGCTCACGGGTACCCTGGGACTGCCAGCCCTTGGATCCACGGTTAGGTTTAGGGGCAAGACCTTCGACGTCAGGGTCAGCGAGGACTTGCTGGGTAGGGTACTTAATGGGAGGGGGGAACCCAGGGATGGGCTGCCCATGCCTCCCCCGGAGGAGTTTCTTGATGTGAATGGGGAACCACTGAATCCTTATGCCAGGGATTATCCAGAGGAACCCATAGAGACCGGGATAAGCGCTATAGATGGACTCTACACGATGGTTAGAGGGCAAAAGTTACCCATATTCAGCGGAACCGGCCTCCCCCATAACATGATGGCTGCGCAGGCCGCTAGGCAAGCAACGGTTAGGGGAGCTGAGTCGGAGTTCGCCATAGTCTTCGCCGCCGTTGGGCTAAAGACGGAGGAGGCTCTTTTCTTCCTGGATGAGTTTAGGCGAACCGGAGCATTGAGGAGACTAGTCATGGTTCTTAACTTGGCCAGCGACCCCGTTGCCGAGAGGATATTAACGCCGAGGATAGCATTAACAATAGCCGAGTACTTGGCTTGGTGGCGTGATTATCATGTGCTCGTAATATTGACGGATTTAACTAATTACGCGGAGGCTCTGAGGGAGCTCTCCTCATCAAAAGGCGAATTGCCGGGCAGGAGGGGGTATCCGGGCTATATGTATACTGATCTAGCCTCGATTTATGAGAGGGCTGGGAGGGCTCATGGCAGGAAGGGAAGCGTGACCCAATTCCCCATATTAACTATGCCTCACGATGACATAACCCACCCAATACCTGATTTATCCGGCTACATAACTGAGGGGCAGCTGGTTCTCTCCAGATCTATGTGGGGAAGAGGCATTTATCCGCCCTTTGATGTCTTAATGAGCCTCTCCAGGTTGATGAAGGATGCCATAGGCGAGGGAAAAACTAGGGAGGACCATAAGTACGTGGCTAATCAATTAATATCAGCATACGCCAGGGCATCCGATATAAGGAATCTAGCGATACTGGTGGGCGAGAATAACTTGAGCTGGAGAGAGAGGAGGTACCTTAGATTCGCGGTTGAGTTCGAGAAGAAATTCATTGCCCAGGGCTACTATGAGAGGAGAAGCTTCGAGAACACGCTTGATATAGCTTGGGATGCATTAAGCATATTGCCGGAGGATGAGCTGACAAATGTGCCGAGCGAGGTATCGAGGCGGTACTACAAGCCGCCCATATTTGAGTCAGTCAAGGATGAGGGCGTAAAAACGAGGGAAAGCCAGCCTAAGGCTTGATGCTCATATATACGTTTAAGATGAACCACAACGTTAAAAAGCCGTAAATCGACTTGCTTATCCTATGCCTAAAACGAAGAGCAAGGAGAAAATGGTACTTATATCCGTGCATCTCCCCAAGCAAACTCTGGAGGACCTTGATGAGTTAGTAAAGAGGGGGATATTCCCAAGTCGTTCAGAGGCAATACGCATAGCGATAAGGGATCTAATGATGCATGAAGGCGCCCGCAATAAGCAATCGGAAGAAACAATGCTAATCACAGGCAGATGATTAAGGAATCAATTCATTGCCCTAGAAAATCAAGTCACTCTTTGACTTACTCATCAATGCTTTCAGCTGATCACTGGGCTTGGGATAATAGTGACTTAAATAATTCCACGGCAAATTGATTATCCACGCCAACGTGATTCAGCATA
Source organism: Thermocladium sp. (assembly GCA_049965935.1). Lineage (GTDB taxonomy): Archaea > Thermoproteota > Thermoprotei > Thermoproteales > Thermocladiaceae > Thermocladium. The sequence goes on along the minus strand of JBMFVP010000049.1, from coordinate 2,687 downwards.
GTTATGTATAGATTGAATGGAAGGGAGCCCGCCAATATTGTTCTAATTAGGAAGTATTTGCCGGATTCATTGCCGCACGTCTGGATGGCGTACATGGCCTCCAGCGTGGTGAATGCTGCCCATATTCCTGGATCCACATTAAACCTCGAGAAAATCGACATAACGGAGTCTATGTATCCCTCAACGCTTGGGTTGCCGGCCAGTGCCTTGCTCATTTCCTGTATCTTAATGAATTTCGGCACCAATTCATCAATTGCGCTCGATAATTCAGGTACAAGCATCTTTAGGGCGGCAATAGCGTTATTAGTTATCGTGCTTAGGTTTTTCTCTATGCACTCCGTGGGCCTTATGCTTAGGGCCATGTTTATTAGCCCAGCCGTGTTCTTCACTATTGACTTGACTTGCTCATCCATAATGGGGCAATGAGCCGCTGCATTAATAAGCATTGCCTAAACCGTTGCTGCGGCTTAATGGTGCTGCCCGACAGCGTTTTAAGCTGAACCAACCTTGTCTAATCATGGACGAGGACGCTGTGCGGAAGTATAGGGATTCAGGAAGAGCATTAAGGGCCGCATTAAAGAAGGCGATTGATGCAGTTCATCCAGGCATGAAGGTAATAGAGCTATGCAATCTAGTTGAGGAAACAGTTAAGGAGTATGGCGCGGAGCCCGCGTTCCCAACCAATATTGGGATTAATGAGGTAGCTGCCCATTACACTGCATTAATTGGGGATGAATTAACAATACCGAGTAACTCCATTGTGAAAATAGATGCAGGGGCCCACATAGATGGATACATAACCGACGCCGCCGTCACTGTTTACTTCAATGATGCGTTCTCAATGATGGCGAGGGCGGCCAGGTCTGCTCTGGGCAATGCAATTGATAACTTCAAGCCGGGAACCCAAATGGGTAGGGTTGGGGCCATAGTTGAGAAAACCATTAGAAGCTACGGTTATAGACCAATAGAGAATCTAACGGGTCACTTAATTAGGAGGTATTTGCTTCATGCTGGAGTCTCCGTTCCCAACATAGAGACAGAGACAGGGGAGAAAGTGATGCCTGGAGAAACATACGCGATAGAGCCATTCGTTACCAATGGGAAGGGGCACGTCGTGGATGGGAAAACAATCACCATATATAGAGTTGAGCGTGTTGCTGTGAAGAAGCTTGGAAAGGAATTGGAGGAAGCCGCTGAACTGATTTACTCAAGGTTCAACTCATTACCGTTTACGCCGAGATGGCTGCAGAGGGACTTCCATGACTCAACCATGCCCATAATTAATCAATTAATGAAGAGGGGCGTGCTTTATGGCTACGCCACACTCATTGAGGGCGGGAAGGGATACGTTGCGCAATTTGAGGATACGGTTCTAGTGACGGGAGATGGGGCGGAACCCCTCGTTGGCACCATTGACTTAGCCCAATGAATCCCGAGGGGGCCATTAGATTAATCGTCTCCCGTTTATTTTCTTGTTTTGCCAGGAGTACCTCCTGAGCTTCTTTGACTTGCCCCAACCACAGGCTGCGCAAACGCCCTTAACCACATTATAGGAGTGGCGGCCGCAGCGGGGACAGGTTATGTGGCTTTTGCCCCTATTCATTCTTCCAAATGTAGGTGTGCCCGTACCCATGCCTAATCACCTATAGTGGGGACACGAATAGGACCGTATCCCCCCTTATCATTACGAGACCCCTCTTTACGGAGGTCTTTGGGTCAATTATTTCCTCGGAGTCCTCTAGGAGGAGGTTCATGTGTTGATCAAAGCTCTTGAGGACACCCCTCACCGTAGTGCCGTCCCTTAGCTTCACCATCACTATCTTGCCCGCCATTTCGTTTAGCTCTGATTGAATCATCCCTAGACACCTACTTGCCATATCCGACGCTTCGCCTACGATAATCAATTTAAAAGCTTTGCTATGATGAGGAATACATGAAGTTAACCGAGCTTGGCGAGGATGGAATACTGAAACTAATACGGGAAATGAGCGGCATAGCCGATAATGATGTGTCCTACATAAGGCTAGGCGAGGCGCTTCTATTGCTTAAGATAGATGGGGGCGCATTCTCCAGAACTAAAATGGGATTCATGACGTATTATGACGTGGGGTGGAGAACAACAGTGGGCGCCCTCAGCGATATCTACGTGAAGCTCGGGAAACCCATTGCCCTAGTATCATCAATAACGGCGCGGAGAAGCCTTGAAGTGGATGACGTGATTAACGTGGCGAGGGGAGTCAGGGATGCCGGGGATCACTATTGCGCCTCATTAATTGGGGGAGACTTGAATGAGGGGGATGACGACGTGATAGACATAGCCGTACTAGGCATAGCGGAGAGGGAAGTTGGGCGGCAACCGATGCCGGGCGATTCACTGGTCACTGTCCCGCTCTTTGGCTTTAATGGTCTCGGCTTCAGGTTGTGGAATACGGCTAATGAGGACCCAGCAGTGAAGAGGGGAATCAACATGCTTAGGCGACCGGAGCTTCCCCTGAATATATATGATGCGGCGAGAAAGTTGGGAACATGTGTAACCGCATCAATAGACTCCAGCGATGGATTGGGGAGGGCCCTTCATATAATGGGAGAGAATAGTAGAGTAGTAATAACTCGATTACCGGCGCCCCAGGAAGTAATTGAGGCAGCGAATAGATTCAGTGTATCAATAGAGGAATTGGTCTTTAATG
>JBMFVP010000048.1:0-13590 GCA_049965935.1 Thermocladium sp. | reverse complement strand
GAAGGAATAGGTGTTTTGAATTAAAAATGTTTCTACAAAGGGGACTATCCATCCCCGCCCTAAAGGGCGAGGTTTTCCATCCCCTTTGAACCCCTAAACTTATAATGATTTCAATGGCTAGTTCATTTCTCCCTTATCAGCATTATGGAGGCCGCCGAGGAAAATATAAAGCCAAGAAGGAAGCCGCCGAGGCCAATTAATGATATTAGCGATAAGAGGAGACCAATTAATCCAAGAACTCGACGACTAAGTCTCGTAATAATTACGGCAAAGAATATGGCATTCAGAAGCACGCCAATAACGGCTTCAAGCAAGCCCGTGTACATGTATAAGGCGGGCGGTGCGGCATATACCATATTAAGGGAGAGAATTGTTGGATCCATAGATATATCCACTAGTAATACTCCGTCTATGATCATGAGTAAACCGCCCAGCAACATAAGTAGAGGCACTGCTTTATTCATGTTTCTAGAGAGGAAATGCTAACTTTATTAACATTTAGCGTCATAAAAGAGAAATGGGGACTGAAGGAGTCATTCACTTAACTTAATGCCTGACTTGAATGCTCTATACGGCACTTTGCTTATTCTAATCAATGGGTAATCCGCATTCATTAATTCCCTCTCAATTAATCTAATTAAGTCAACCAGCCTTAGCTTCGCGAAAATGAGAACCTCATTAGCTGCGTCAACTATAGGATTCAGGTTACTAAACATATCCACGCCGTGGACCTTCAATGGAACATCTAGTCGATCCTCTCCAAGCAATTCAACTAAGTAACCCCAATCCCTTATTGTGGATATGCCGCTATGTTTGAAGCCGGCCATTCTGGCAAGCCTAAGGAGAAGCTCTGCATCTTCCATGCTTCTCGCCACCACGTGAAAAATAGCGCTTCTTACCATAAGCCAAGCATTATTTAGCCCCACGATTACATTGCTCACCTCATTAACTGTTATCGGCCTATGCCACTTAGCTATGAAGCTGAAGAGATTATTTGACTTGGCGAAGCCAAGTCGCTCTGCCTTGGCTATCATTATTCTACCACTACAGCTGCTGGTGGTGTAGTAGTTAGGGAGAGCATTAATGCTGTTCAAAACATCGATTAGGTCAAAATCAACCCTACCCATCTCGGTTTCCTTAGCTAATCGCTCCATGAATGATTTTTTCTTCTGATGAAATGGATCCATGGCTATTCAGGCAAGTAGAATGCTTCCTTCTCCCTATAGGCTTCCTTGAACCTTAATTCAGTGAGCCGTTCCTCGGCCTTCCTATACATATCGGCGAATGCCTTGATCCTATCCTCAAGCTCTGAGCCACCGCTGAATTCCTCGGTCTCGTACACGTACTTAATTGATTTGCCCTTGCCATGCTCCACTATGAAACCCTCTACGCTGCCGCTTGTCGGCAATGATCCTATATCTCCATTTCCCCTAATCAAGAATGAATATCCCTTGACTTTACCATCACTGAAAACAAGCCTAACCAGGACTAATGATATATGGAATTCCTTCAGCGTATTTAGAATCACGTCTCTATATCTCTCAGTTTCCCTAACATGGGGAAGCCGTTCCAATAGCAGTAAATCATTCCTAGATAAATCCTTCACCAATTCATCAAGCATGGCGCTGGCCTTCTTGTTTATATTAATCACACTCATGAGTAGCCCAATTCTGAATTAATTAAAAAACTTAACCACCATTGCCTAACACCAACTTCCTTTAGATTAATTAATGGGTTAATTAGCGTTGTTAACGCTTAAATTTAGGTCTTCTATGGGCTAATGGTGAATATAGAGAAGTGCGATACTGAGCGGGGAATACATATTAAGATAGATGAGGGAACCAGTGATGAGTATGGTGTTTATCCGGAGAAACGATCTATAGAGGACCACGTGAGGCGGGGCTTCATAGTATTAGATAAGCCGAGGGGCCCATCTAGTCATGAAGTAGTTTCATGGATAAAGAGAATGCTTAATCTAGAGAGAGCTGGTCATGCTGGAACCCTGGATCCACGTGTTTCTGGAGTTCTTCCTGTGGCCTTGGGGGACTCCACTAAAGTACTTCAGGGCATATCTCACGAGTCTAAGGAGTACATTGCCGTGATGATGCTACATGGGGATGCCGATGATAATACAGTAAAGAGCGTATTAAGGGAATTCATTGGAGAAATTTATCAAAGGCCTCCTGTCAAGAGCGCAGTTAAGAGGCAATTAAGAACGAGACACGTGTATTCTCTGGAAATGCTAGAGAGGGATGGGAGATATATATTGTTGGACACTAATGTGGAGGCAGGCACGTATGTTAGGAAGCTATGCTATGATATTGGAGAGGTACTGAGGGTTGGTGCTAATATGCGTGAACTAAGAAGAATACGAGTTGGTTGCTTTAAGGAGGATGAGGCCATCACGTTACATGACTTAGCTGACGCCATATATCTCTGGAGGCATTATGGGGATGAGACGCTCATGCGGAAGCTAATAAAGCCTGTGGAGTACATGGTGAAGCACCTACCTCGAATATTTATCCGGGACTCGGCTGTTGATTCGATAGCGCATGGAGCCGCTCTCGCTGCGCCTGGCGTGGCTAAGGTCGAGGATGGCGTGGAAAGAGACAGAATGGTGGCTATAGTCACATTGAAGGGCGAATTAGTTGCGTTAGGGAAAGCCGCAGTATCCACAAGCGAATTATTAAGCATGAATAAGGGCATAGTGGCTAAACCCACTAGAGTAATAATGGAGAGAGGCGTTTACCCTAGCGCATGGCCAAAGGGAAAGGACCAGGATGCGAGGGGCACCTCACGATCAACCGAGAGGCGCAGGGAATAAACGACGAAAAAGGGCCATAGTATCTCTATTTCATTAGTTAATAATGTTAATAATCCTTGAATGGGGTTACTCCACTAGATCCCTTATTAGTTTTGCTATTTTCTCCGGGGAATCGCTTTCCTTGCATAATGCCCATAATTCACTTTTCCTACAAATCTTATATCTAACAATGCTTCTTGAATCATCCTTTTCAAGCAATCCGTTCTTGACTAAGTTATCTAATATATGCTTAACCAACGTGAATAAAACCGGTAGCATGTTATTCTTGAGACTACTATTAGAGTGCTCGAGAAGCGTCTTTGGGATGAAGGAGACACATGAACCCCTGGACTCCCTCACCATCTTCCAGAGCGCCTCGGCCACGGCGTTTGTAACATCTCTGAAATTAGTATACGACGTCATTGAGCTCATTAAAGTATCCTGGACGTCTGCATATTAATTAGTAATTCTGAGCAATTTATCCCTATTATGCCTGTTAGTACAGGATTAATTATTCCTGAATATATGAGAGTATTCCGAAACATTTACAGTTAATTGGTTTTTATATATGGATCATGAAGAACCCATAAAAGGCCATGAATATATCTGCATCACTTGAAATATACGATAATGATTAGCAACAGGGAAGTGAAAAATGGTTTTTATTTATTAAAGTAAGTAACTGAACTCGGCTAAACCTAGCCTCTTGAGGGTGTCCGGGGTTGGCTTGCCATCACTCCAACCACGCAGCTTATAATAAACCTTTATGCCTTCGTCAAACATCTTGGAGGCACTATGACCCTTCGCTGGGCCTTCTGGTATTGGTTGCCTCATGCGATTAGGCAATTCATCCCTAATCCATTTTCCCTCCTTTACATGAAATAATCGCTCCACGTTGAATATGCGTTCCCCTATCTCAAGCACATCTTCACTGCTTAGATCCCAACCAAATGCTGCATTATATAATGCAGCTATATCACTCTCCGTATTTATGTTAGGCATCAGATTCTCGAACTTGCAGAAAACCGATGAGTCTACCACCGCGAATAGATCTTGATTCCATTTCACTATACGGGCCTGCTTCTCTATTCCACTTTGAGAATCATCTAATGGATCAACCTTCTCAGGAACCCCAAAAACCTCCCATGTAGGCGTATATGCCTCTAAATGATCGCCACCCCTATTCGATGTATAATATGCTAAGGCAAAGCCCTTTAATCCCCTAGGATCATATGCCGGAACGCCTTGGCCACGAGAACCTACGAACGCCTCTGGATCCCGATATTTCATTGCTAATCTATAATCGCCTTCCGCTAATTCATCGCCTACCCCATCCCTATGTGCTATCTTATAGGCAAGATCAATGAATGTAGCTGGATCGCCCCAATCAACATCGAGCTTCAACAATCCCTTCCTAGCCAATTCAGTTGCCGTCGCTAATGTATTGCCCAAGCTAATAGTATCCATTCCTAATTCATTAGCCGCTTTTTGGAGCTTAATAACTGCTTCCGGATCTAGTTCACCTATGTTTGGACCAAGGGCCCAAGTATTTTCATATTCATACTTTATCTTTTCTCCGGGCACCTTGAATGGGCCGCTCTTTACCATTGGGATTTGGGTACATGCTATAGGGCAATTATAGCAACCATGCACCTCCACCACATACTTGGTCTTTATATATTCCCCACTGACTTGAGTTACATCGCCCGCTCGCCCTGTGAAATTATATGCCGGTAATGCACCCATTGACTGAATGATATTCATCAATACATTGGTACCATACGTGTGCAGTGCTTGATACGTTGGATGAACCATGACCTTCTTTATCAATTCATTATTGACCTTCTTGAACCGTTCCTTGTCCACCACCTCATCCATTAACTTCCTTGTTCCCCAAGCAATTATTCCCTTAATCATCTTGCTTCCCATCACTGCGCCTAGACCTCCTCTACCGGCGAACCGTTCATAATCGCTGCCTCTTACCCCAGCGAACCTAACCATGTTCTCCCCCGCGGGTCCAATAACCATGACGCCGGCCTTAGTCTCATCTGGGGGAAACCCATTTTCCACCAGTAATTGCTTTGTTGAGGAACCCGTTGTTTTTCCCCATAAATGCTTTGCCGGCTTAATCATGGGTTCCCCATCACGGATATAAATATAGACAGGGTAATCGGATTTACCTTCCACAATTAATCCGTCGTAACCCGACCTACGGAGCCAGTAAGATGCATTTCCACCCATGTTAGAATGAGTTAAAGACATTGTAAGGGGAGACTTGCCGACTACGGTTAATCTACTGGAGGATACGGTGGCTATGCCGCTGAGGGGGCCCGAGAAGAAGTATAGCTTGTTGCTTGCATCAAATGGATCAATGCCCCTAGGCACCTCTCTCAGGGCTAGGTATGAGCCGAGCCCTCGTCCACCGAGGAACATCTTTAACTCATCATCCTTGATTATTTCCTCCTTAAATTCCTCGGTGGATAGGTTTACCCTAATTATCCTAAATACCATTGATAATTAATTGTTGATATCCTATTAATAAGACTTACGTTATTCTTATCTGATAATGATTATAAATTATATTAAGAATTCTTATTTAAGTAAATAAAAAATAGCATTATATTAATGATATTAATTGCCCATATTATCTGACCTTACAACGAAAACTTTAAAATTTAATTATAAACAATTAAAAAATATGGCTACTAATTGGCCTCTCCCAGATATCCTAAAACCATCCCAATCAGTACTAGTTGTTTGGGACGTTCATAAAGCCCTCGTTAATTCAATTTTTAATAAGGAGGAATTTATGAGCGCTTTAAATACGTCTATAACGGCAGCTCGACAAGCCAAGGTACCCATAGTATTTACAAAGATAACTCCCTATCCCAGAGGATTTGAGTCGCCATCCTCTAAATTACTATATAGGGGTGGTTTACAATTTAAGCCCGAGGAAATGGAGTTAGCGGTGCAGCCATCGGTTGATGATATAGTGATCAACAAGAATACATGGAGCATATTTGTGGGGACGAATTTCGAGTTGCTGCTGAGGAACTCAAGTAAATCAACAATAATATTCACAGGAATAGCGACTGAGATAGGAGTTGAAACTAGCGCAAGACATGCCTTCGCACTGGGATTCATCCCTGTTATAATCAAGGACGCAGTGTCATCTAGAAGCAAGGAGGGCCATGAAAGATCCCTCGCAAACATGTCATCATTCTTCCCAATAATAACCTCGACCGACTTAATTAATCATTGGAAGTGAGGCCAAGAATATAATGCCTCCTTCAAGTTCTCTATCCTTATTGCCCACCCTACATAGCTGGCGGGATGCCTTTGTTTGGAGCCTTGTCTCCGAAATATTTAAATTAATAACGAAGCATGGGGCAACATGGAGTATACAGTAGTATATGACACATATGTTGAAGTGCCTATACGTATAAGTAAAACAACGCCTGATGAGGCCAGAATTAAGCGACTTGAGAGGTGGCCAAAGGAGGCTGGACTTTCTCAGCCCCTTGGCGAGGGAGGGACCTTCATGGATCTCGTCAAGTCATTTGCTAGAGACTATGAATTAGAGGTGGGGGAAAAGAATTGGAGCAACTCAACCACCGAGGGTAAAATAATCATAAAAATGGAGCAGAAACTCCTAAGAAACGGGACACAGAGGGGCGCCGCTAAAATGGAGGGGGAAATATCATTAACCCCGACGGAGGAGGGGGGTAACCTTGTTTATATTGCTAAACTGAAGTACTCTATAGAGTTGGATAATGATGTGCTAGCCGAGAAGGCTGCAAGCGATGTGGTTGAATTCAATTTATAATGCTTCAACACTATAATCAAGGATAAATGCTAACCAAAGAAATTAATTGCTCACTTAAGGGCTCTGCCTAGTAAATCCGCATATTTCCACGCATCGTCTGGAAATATTCCCACGGCTTGGTTAAGCCCAAGCTTTTTAATGGCGGCAACCACAGCTCCACTGCTGGGCCCAATGAGTAGACCGTCACGTGATGCAACTAGTTTGATGCCATTAATGGCTTCTCGCGATGATACTTTAATTACTTCATCTATATGAGCGATTTCTTGGAATGGATTATTCCTATATTCCTTTATGCCCGGTATTATATCCATCGGTTCAACTCCTATCATTTTAATATAATTGCCATACTTTTCCTTAAAATAAAGCGATAAGCCAGTCATGTGGCCCGCCGTACCTAATCCAGCAACTATATACTTGATCCTTAATCCAGCTGCCTGCAATTGTTCATCTAATTCCTTTGCTGTCTCTCTATAATGAATCAAGTAATTCCGTGGATTATTGAACTGATCTGGATGATGAGCCGAAGCAAGCATGGCTTCCCTCTTTACTTCCTCAATCATATCGTTTGTTCCTCCATTTCGTTCTCTTATATCCGAATTCAATAACCTAAGCATTACCTTATATGCCCTACTTGTCCTAGTCGATATATAGGCTATCATTTTCCTACCATATGCTGCAGAAAGAGATGCCAACGCCACAGCCATATTGCCTGATGATGCCTCTATCACAGCATCGCCCTCGTCAGTATGCTTAAGCACTTCTTCATATAGGGATAAAGCAGTTCTATCCTTTATGCTATGGGTGATGGGATTCATGAATTCCAGCTTGCCCCAAACTTCCTGATCGCCGAACGATTTAAGCCTATATAATGGGGTTGGCCAGGACCCCCTTATTAGATCCATTATATCGCTATAGACGCGGAGATCCGCAAATATAGGTCATATTTTTGCAATGAAAAAATAGTTTTAAAATATTTCCCAGCTCACTAGAGCCGTTGAACCCTTCCCGATCAAAAATGAACCTCCGCAAGGAAATCTGAAAACATCGGGAACATTTTTCGAGAGATATATAAATAGTTAGGAATGGATGTGATGATGACAATGAGCCACTCAACGAGATTAGCAAGGGATGAGGCGAATAAGGCAATAATTAATATAATCATTGCATCGCTTCTATGGTCCACAATAGGTTTAGCCAGCGTTTATGGTGGATCCCCACTACTGCTTCCGCTAATTAGATCAGCAACAGCTGCAGCAGTAGCAGTATTTATCTATAGGTCGCTTAACAAGGCAGCAATAACGGCTGGAATAAGCCTGGGGATCCTATTCAGCGTGTACCCGCTCACGGCAGTGATTGTCGGTATTGGATTAGCTGCATACTTACTATATACAGCGCCGCTCTGGGCAACACTGGTTTCATTAATGCTTGGAGAACGCCCAGGCAAGTATAGCATAATTGGATTGATAATTATCGCGGCGGCCATAATAATTGCTTTAATTGATGCTGGATTGGGAGGCATTGATTACTATGGAGCTCTTTTAGGCCTTGTATCGGGGGCTTCATATGGGCTCTATATAGCTATAGCTAGATTCTTCTCTGCATCAGGGATGAGCAATGATGTATCATATGGGGCCTTGCCATTCACTTTGGTCGTCACGATACCATTATTGCTAATATTAGCATTAATTCATAGATTACCGCAATTAATCTATCTAGGCAAAACATTAGTGGCCGGCACATATATGGGCATCTTCTGTACTGTCATTCCATATAAATTATTCGCAATTGGTGTAACAAGGATTAGAGCCTCATTGGCATCTATTCTAGCCACGCTTGAGCCAGTTATGGCTGCAGTGTGGGGTTATTTATTTCTAAGGCAGGTCCCAAATCACTATGAAATAATCATCTACCTGTTAATAACAATCGCACTCATAATATCATCAATTGATGCCAGGTAGAGAGACCTCCTAAATTAAGCCATAAAGGTAACCAAGACCCGGAACTCATCAAAATGTAGATGGCTGGTTGTTTTGCATTTTTTAAAAATTTTAAATGAGACTGTGTATTCTATTTCAATTCTAATTGATTAATGCCATACTTCATATTTGATAATGAATAAAACTTGAGTGTTACTGTAAAACATAGGTGTAATTAATATAAATGAGTTGTTTAGGTAGACTTTTATGCAGGAAAAAATAAAGATCTTAGATGGTATAGACGGCGAAGCAAGAAAGAGACTCCTAGCCATAAGGAACAATGAATTATTGGAATTCATTGAAAAAGCCATAGCTATCTGCAAACCTAGTCGAGTATTTGTATCGACTGGAAGCAAAGAAGACTCGGAGTATATAAGGAATGAAGCGATTCAAAAAGGGGAGGAGCGACCCCTCAAGACTCCTGGACACACTATTCATTTCGATAGTCCTCTTGATCAAGCCAGAGCAAGAGAGGACACAGCAATATTATTGCCAAGGGGCGAGACACTGCCATTCATAAGAACCAAGGATAGAGATGAGGGGCTAAGAGAAATCCTTGACCTGCTTAATGGTTCAATGAGGGGACGGGAAATGTATATTGGGTTTTACTCTCTAGGACCCAAGGGATCCCCCTTAAGCATGCTGGCAATTCAAATAACTGATTCCGCATATGTAATGCATAGCGAGAATATATTATATAGACAGGCGTATGATGAGGCAGTTAGGTTTGGCGCCGAAGTTAAGTTCCTCAAGTTCATTCATTCCCAGGGCGAGCTAGATGAGCTGGGTAGAAGCAAGAACATAGCGAAGAGGAGAATCTATATTGACCCAATTGATGAAACAGTGTATAGCGTGAACACTCAATACGGAGGAAACAGCATTGGTTTAAAGAAGTTAGCCCTTCGATTAACTATTAGGAGGGCAATTAGGGAGGGATGGCTATCCGAGCACATGTTCCTAATGGGCATAAATGGCCCAAATGGACGCGTGACTTACCTGACTGGCGCATTTCCATCAATGTCAGGGAAAACATCTACAGCAATGATTGGGCGATTGCTCGGCGACGATTTAGCATACCTAAGGTGGATTAACGGCGAGGTTAGGGCAATTAATCCGGAAGCGGGAGTATTTGGCATAATAGAGGGCATTAATTCGAAGGATGATCCAGTGATATTCGATGTACTCAACAAGCCGGGAGAATTAATTTTCTCCAATGTATTGATTAAGAAGGATGGAGGCGTTTATTGGAATGGCAAGGATGAACCACTGCCGGAGAAGGGGATTAATTTCATAGGGGAGTGGTGGCCCGGAAGAACAGATGATAAGGGAAACATTGTGCCTCCATCTCATCCCAATGCTAGGTTCACTGTTCCCTTAACCAGTTTCAATAATCTTGATCCGGCATATGATGATCCTAGGGGCGTGAAGGTCGGTGGAATAATATTTGGAAGCAGAGATCCTGATACATTTGTTCCAGTGGTTGAATCATTTAATTGGCGCCATGGAGTCGCAACTATAGCGGCATCCTTGGAGACCGAGAGAACCGCTGCAGTAATAGGAAAAGTGGGAGAGAGAGAATTTAATCCAATGGCTATACTTGATTTCCTATCGGTCTCGCTCAGCGATTATATCGATCACTATCTTAGATTTGGCGAGTCAGGAACGCCGCCTAAGATATTTGGAGTTAATTACTTCTTAAGGGGATCTGATGGGAATTTCCTGAACAAGAAGGAGGACAAGAAGGTATGGTTAACTTGGATGGAGAGAAGAATACATGGCGAGGTAGACGCATTGAGGACTCCCATCGGTCTCATACCTACATATGAAGACCTAAGGCAATTATTTAATGAAGTGCTGAAGCGCGATTATGGGCGGGATGAATATATTGCTCAATTCTCTATAAGAATTAAAAAGCATATAGAGAAAATAGATAGAATTTGGAACATATATTCAAAGATACCGAACATGCCGCAAGTCTTCTTCAACGAATTAAGTGACCAGAAACAGAGATTAATGGAACTAGGCGAAGCGGAACAAGTTTCTCCTCTTATGTTCTATAAAAATGAAACAGGCATTCCAAAGCCCTAGGAGCCATCATTATTAATAATTATGAGGAAACAGAGACTTTGAAGTAATGTAATGCATCATTTGATAAAAAGTGACAAACCTCGCCATTCAAGGCGGGGATTCCTTTGTAGGGTTTTTGGTGCTTTTGTGGGGGGGGGGTGTTGTTCCGTGAATTTCTTGGGATGGGGAACCGGGGCTGATCCCCCTAATACCAGTGGAGGCGAGTAGCCATGAAGGGGGCGTAACCCTCTAGACCCCGGGGAACCCCCAAGGCGGGGAATATGTTAAACGCTCTTTAGCCCAATCTCTTGACGGGAATAAAATTATAATGAGAGTAAAACATAAAAATCGTTATGAAGAAACGTTTACGACGCCCCGTAGCTCAGCGGCAGAGCACCTGGCTGTAGACAGCCACGTGGGGTACAATTAATGGCGAAAGCCCCACGGCAGCCACCAGGGAGTCCCGGGTTCGATTCCCGGCGGGGCGACCATTATTCTGAATCCATTAACTATTAAAAAGTTTCAAAAATGTGAGGTCTCGTAATTCAGGAAAAATATTTAAGTGCTGGATGACCAAAAAACTATGTGGCTGTAAAGATTCTGGTAGTTGGGGATGCCCATGTACCTGATAGGGTTGAATCTATACATGCAGCGATGCTGGATAAACTCGATTCCATGAAGCCATTCGATTACGTGCTGATAACCGGCGATTTAATAAATGAAGACACATTAAAACAATTGATCGGATTTGGACGAGCGAAGTACGTGGTTAAGGGAAACATGGATTACCTAGAATTACCTGATAAGGAAGTCATAAGGATAGGGGAAATAAAGATCGGATTAATGCATGGACATCAAATAAAGCACCGCGGTGATCCCCGGGAATTAAGGGAGGTCGCCGTGAATCTGAGGGTTAATATATTGATCAGCGGGCACACTCATGTACCCATGATACAGAGAGGGGCAATTAATCTATTGAATCCCGGATCAATCACTGGCGCTTGGAGTGGAGCAGGAAATAGGGAGCCGCCTAGTTTCCTTGCATTGGAGCTTACTGAAGGTATTGCAAATATTGATCTTTATCAGTTAATCAAGAACGAAATTAAATTGACTAAGCATGAATCCATCCCGATCAACCTAGCTAACATATATCCATCAACTTATTTCACCGAGAATATGAGGACTGACTCCTCACCTTAATGGATTAGAGCACCTCGAGGTCCCTAGAGGATTGCCCTTAATTATTAAGAGGGTATGATGAGGATTAGTTTTTATAAAAAAAGTCCCCTCTGGAAAGAGGAGAGGTGTCGGTTCTTCAAAAATATTGCTAGTCATAAAAAGCAGGATTTACCGCTTTGTGTTCAAATAAGAAAGAAAAATACCCTTATAGTATGGATCTCATGAGGAAGCGTAATTCAGCTTCTTGGATTTATCCATGATCCTAATTAAGTCATCCTCAACAAAAGAATCAGCCCTAATTGAGAAGCCCTTCATACTTACTCTTGGTTCATCGCATGCCTTTGCTTTGCCTATGAGCTTTGCCGGAATGCTTGTCATAATTAATTCATTAATTAATGAATCAATGGAGCCGGGCGGAACCCCTATGAGCAGCATGCCTGAGCTAAGTGAGCGATACGCGTCAATTCCCAGTGCTCCCAATACATGGGTTGTCTCCTCCAGAAGCGGAATATCGCTTTCTATATCTATGCATGTGTTTGATGCTGAAGCCATCTCTATTAGTCCCTGGATTACACCGCCCTCTGTTGGGTCATGCATAGAAGAGGCATATTTAGCTGCTATTAAGGCCTCCTTAACTATGCTAGTCTTTCTAATTAATGCAGCTGCTCGCGAGATTATCGTTGGACTAACTCCCCTTTGAATTAATTCATTCTGCATATCGCGAGCAGCTATTGCCGTTGCCTCTATTGCGGCAAATTTAGTTGCTACTATTAAGTGGCCAGGGCGGAGACCGCTAGTTGATATATAGGAGTCTCCTACCCCCATTACTGTCGTGGATGTTATGGGGTAATGTACTTCCCCAGAGTACTCAGTGTGTCCGCCAATTAATGTACCGCCTATTTCGCTTAATGCATCCCATACTTGATCCATGATTCTACTTAACGATTCATCGCTGAAACCAAGGGGGAGAATCAAAGTTAATACAAACCATCTAGGCATTATTCCTCGGGTTGCAATATCATTAGCTGGCACATTTATGCTTAGCCACCCAACATCGTTTATTGAGCCTGTGATTGGATCTGAGTGAACAGCCAAGTATTTGCCGCCCACCTTAATTATCGCAGCATCCTCTCCTATCCTGGGGCCAATAATTATGTCTTGATCGCTGGTTTTAGCTTTATCTAGTATCAATCTCTTTAGCCGATCATTGCTTATCTTAACCATTATAAACGCCGCGAGAATTCATGAACTTAGTGACTTAAATGTATGCCCTAGTAATATTTCTTAAAGCCTAGTTGAGGTGCTACTTCCCTGAAGCATCTTCTGCACAGCATTAATCCATATTTCCTTATAACTGCTTCCCGTGTACCACATCGCATGCATCGCACGGTTGCCCTGCCATACTTTCGTTGCCTCGGCGGCTTTATATTAGTCATTAAAACAAGCCGCTCACTGGTTTTTATAAATTTTATCTAGAGATAAACATAGCCAATGTATGCCGTAATTATGCATGATATTAGAGATATTGAAGTTAAGGAGCCTTCGATAAGATGAAGATAAATCCCGTTTAGAGGAGGTATTCAACTCTATATTTTCCAAATCTATCTCAAATACTACTCGCCGATTAACCTATGAAGCGAGAAAATATTGCTTAATTCCCTTGTAATACTGGGGGTATGCATGAAGTAATTGCCGTAAATGGTATCCCATGAATTCTTCTCTCTTCATGTATGGAAGCC
>JBMFVP010000047.1:0-13634 GCA_049965935.1 Thermocladium sp. | reverse complement strand
GAAACAATGAACGACACCCTAAACAACAGAATAAACGAAACAAACAAGAGAATAGATCAATTATATGACCTCCTTGGGAAGATATATGGAGCCTTAATAGAGCAAGTCCCGCGGCAACGAGATAAGTGAATTCATGCGGTAAGTCCTCAATGGAATAGCATTGTTTTTAAACCCTAAGTTGCGAGATTCTTCTAGATGTCGAGTAGCGTTAGGGAGATTATACGTATAGGCAATACGGACCTTAACGGTAAGAAGTCCACACTATATGCTATAGCGAGGATAAAGGGAATAGGGATCGCAACGGGGGTAGCCATTTGTCGATATCTAGGAATAGATCCCAGTCAGAAGCTTGGTTCCTTAAACGACGAGCAACTAAAGAAGCTTGAGTGGGCCGTCAATAACGTATCATCTATAGTGCCACGATGGTTCGTCAATCGAGCTAAGGATGTTGAGTCCGGCAAGGATATGCATCTAATAGGAGCCGATCTATTGCTATACGTGAGGAGGGATATAGACCTGGAGAGAAAGCTCAGGACATGGAGAGGCATTCGACATAATTTGGGACTTAAGGTGAGAGGACAGAGAACTAGATCAACTGGCAGACTGGGCGGCACCGTTGGAGTCGCGAAGAAGAAGGCGGTGCCTGGAGCAGGAGGAAGCAGTGGTGGTAAGTGATGGGCGATCCAAAGAAGTCCAGAAAGAAGTATACATATGGTAAGCCTAGGCGCACATGGAATGAGGAACTACTAAGGGAGGAATTACAATTAATGGGAGAATATGGACTCCGAAACAAGAAGGAGCTTTGGTTGGCTAGGTCACTGCTTAGACGAACCAAGGAACGAGCGAGGGCATTGCTCTCCATACCATTTGAGGAAAGAGAGGAGCTTGAGAATCAATTCAAGGAGAGACTATACAGGCAGGGATTAATTAATGACGTCTCCGCACCACTGGATAACGTGTTATCCCTAGATATAAGGGCAGTGCTAGATAGGAGACTCCAGACCCTAGTGGTTAGGAGGGGATTAGCCAAGTCAATGTACCAAGCAAGACAATTAATAACGCACGGCCACATAGCCATTGCGGGGCGGCGAATGACGTCCCCCGGCTACTTAGTTCCAAGATCGCTCGAGGACCAGATAGGATACGCACCAACATCACCATTCATCAACGCCCCACCCACCCAGGGCGAGGCGAAGGGTGAGGAGGCGAGGTAATTATGGCAGAGCAAGAAGAGACCCAGAAACAAGAGGAGCAGCAGGAGACGCGGAGGATTAGGGCTATACCGAATGCCATTACCCAAACCATTAAGGGCGTGAGAGTGGTCATAGCCGTGGGCAAGAAGAAGACAGCTATAGCGAAGGCCGTCATCAAGCAGGGAATCGGAAGAGTTAGGATTAATGGGGTTCCAGTGGAGATTTGGCCCATTGAGATGGCTAGGCTAAAAATGATGGAGCCCCTTGTGCTGGCTGGAAAATTATCTAGCCAAGTAGATATAGATATATCGGTAGCCGGCGGCGGTTTCATGGGGCAAGCGGCCGCTGTGAGGATGGCTATTGCCAGAGGATTATTGGAGTACTTCCAGGACCAGAACCTATACAAGTTGTTCAGCGTCTATGATGAATCCATGATAAAGGGAGACCACAGGAGAACTGAGCCTAAGAAGCCTGGATTAAAGCATGCCCGCAGCAAGAGGCAAAAAGCATACAGGTAAGAATCAAAATTCATCAAATCCTAAATTCATTCTCTAGATTCCTGGCATCATCGTCGCTGATCATCCATCCAGAAGCGCCTAGATTCTCCACTACGTGCCTCCTCCGAGAAGCTCTTGGTATCGGAAATGCATTTTTCCGAATTAACCAATTCAATGCCACTTGGGCCGGCGTTTTCCCATACTTCTCCCCCATTTTTCTAAGCGAGGCATTATTAGCTAATTTTCCATGGCCAAGCGGGTAATAGGCTAGAACCGCTATTCCCTCCTTAATGCAGTAGGGAAGTATATCCTTCTCTATTGATCTATTGGCCAGACTATAGTTTAGTTGAACCGCGGCTAGTTCATGCTTTTTCAGTGACGTGACTGCCTCCATTAATTGATTCATATTGAAATTGCTCACCCCTATATGCAATACCTTTCCAGCATCGACTAGTTTCTCCATGTTTTGCATTGCTTCCCGTATCGGGATCCTCCCGGGGAAGTGTATCTGATACAGATCCACATAGTTAGTGCCAAGTCTCCTTAGGCTCCCATCAATTGCCTTACTCATCTTGTTCCAAGACAAGTGCGTGGGCCAAACCTTAGTTGCTATAAATAACTCATCTCGCCGGTGATCCCTTATCGCCTCGGCCACAAGCGACTCGGAGCCGTATATCTCAGCCGTATCTATTAGATTAATTCCTCCATCTAGTCCAGCCCTTATTGCATCTACCTTTTCATTTCTATGCCTATATATCCCAATTCTTGAAAGCAATATCCATGTTGGATCATAGTACGTGCCCATCCCAATTACCGACACCTTTACCCCACTCCTACCGAATTCCCTATACTCCATATGGTGGTTAAATTAATGAGGGTAAAAGTTTTTCTCGTGAAACACCTCTTATTAATGAGGGTTGGACGAGCCCCGGAGATAAGGGTTCCACCTCGTATCCTGGGAACTTGATCATCCTTGAGCTCTTTATCTTTTTATATGCTTAGTTATTCTATTCCACTCATTTACCTCTACCTAACTTTTATAATCTGGATAATTATGGGTTTGCCTTGATGTATAGGCTCTATGGCGTAATGAGCGGTATGCGTGGCTTAGAGGTGATGCTGCTGGTGATAATAGAGGAACTATATGGTATTTACCCCTTCTCCGGAGTATACGTATTCTCGTCATTATCGTTAGTGACCTTAATGCTATTCTTCGCTATATTATCGCTCTTCGATTACCTTGTGGGTCCCATTAATGCGAGAATGGGGGTATTAATATTTATAATTGATATGGTCATCAACGCTTGGCTACTATACACTGAGCTTGCTCAACTATACTCTATCTACTTGGTCACGCTATTGGTGGTGCCGCTCTCTAACCTATTAGTTGATGCCCTTGCTTCCTTAGTTATAATTGAGGCTGGGAAACCCTAGATGCAGCCTCAGAACCCCCGGCCATGAGTGGTGAGGCTTTCCGTTCCTCCTCAACCAAGTATGGCTGAGTGCATTGCCTTAGCTTCCTTTTAACAGTTCTGCCCGTCATTTTTCGCTTGTAGTTTATCCACTTGCTTCACGAATTGCCTAAACTAACGCATCGATGCATGCTTGACTAATCGTCATTATAATAAGAGAAAGGTTTATAAAGGGCTTGATATTTTCAAGCAAAAAGTTTAAAATGAGTGGAATGATGATGAGCTCAAATCCCCAAGATTCGGGTTCAGGAAGTGGAGGATCCGGGAAAACCCTTGACAAGTTTAAGATGCTGCGCAACGGCAATGAAATGGAATTCGTCAAGGAAAGTGGAGAGAAGCTAGTGTGCCCCAGCTGTGGCTCAACTACATTCATATACGACTTCGAGAACGGCCAAATAGTCTGCGCCAAGTGCGGCTATGTCCTAGAGGAGCACATTCTAGATCTAGGACCTGAGTGGAGGGCATTTACTCCTGAGGAACGGGATTCAAGAGCTAGAACCGGCGGTCCCGTCAGTAGATTAACCAGTGAGGCATTAACCACAACCATAAACTGGACTACAAAGGATTACAGTGGTCGGGAGCTGGATATAAAGAGGAAGCTAGAGGTTCTCAGATTCAGGAAGTGGCAGCAGAGGGTTAGGATACAGACAAGCTATGAGAGGAATCTAGTGCAGGCAGAGAATGAGTTAAAGAGGGTCTCATTCCAGTTAGGCATACCGAAGGCTTGTGAGGAGGAGGTAATGACCATATATAAGGACGTTCTAGAGAAGGGATTAGTGAGGGGACGAAGCGTTGAGGCAATAATCTCGGCGTGTCTCTACATGGCGTGCCGGAAAATCGGGACCCCGAGAAGCCTTGACGAGATCTCCCAATTCACCAGGGCATCAAGGAAGGAGGTGGCCAGGTGCTTCAGATTAATCGCTAGGGAACTTGGAGTGAGGCTCCCCCTCAGCGACCCGAAGCAATATGTGCCTAAGATAGTGGAGCAATTACGGCTTGGCGGCGAAATACAGAGGGAGGCCCTTAAGATACTTGATGAAGCCAAGAAGAAGGGATTAACGGCTGGAAAGGATCCCGCTGGACTGGCTGCTGCAGCCGTATATATAGCGTCGCTTCTAAAGGGTGAGGTCAGGACGCAGAAGGAGGTGGCCCAGGCGGCTCAGGTAACCGAGGTTACGGTTAGGAATAGGTATAAGGAGTTAGCTAAGGAGTTAAGCATAAAGATACCAATTAAGTAATTTATTCATGCATATTCCCGGAATCAAATATAAACATTCCTGTTTTTTATGCAGCATAGGTAGGGAATACCTTGTTAAGTCAACTTCAACATATAGCGTTAAGGTTAATCCAAAGCCATTTAATAATGGCCACATAATCATAATTAATAACGAGCACAAACCCCTAATGGCTTTATCTCCAGAAGAGCTTTATGGCATGCTAAAGGAGGCTGCCGTAATGATGAGGGCACTGCGACACATATATAACCCACAGGGATTCAATGTGGGGATAATGAATAAGCCGCATACAGCAATTCATGTGATTCCAAGGTGGAGCGGAGACGTCAGTTTCATTACTGTGACGTTCGGCGCTAAGCCGATACCCGAGCTCCCCAGCAGAACCAGGGACGCATTAATCCGCGAATTGGGTGGGAATCAATGATTGTATCCATCATCATTGACATGCTGTTTTCGGTGATAATTCTAATAATGGCGTTCGGCGTCTTTAATGGATTAATATATGATTATAAGCTTCTCTCATCGCTTTCCCACCTGCTCAATAAGAACATTAAGGCGAAATTAACGGGCGGTTCACTTGATCTATCATTTATTCCATCATTGATACATGGCTCAAAGATACTGGGCGTCTACCTCGATGAACCAGAGTATGGAAGCACATTCACAGAGGGAGAGAAGGCGACGGTGAAGCTCAGCATGAGTGTCATGGGCAAGAAAGAGATAATGCTAAACATGAGGGTACAAGTAAACGGCAAGCTTGACTCATATATAACTAATAAGCGAATGAAAATAATAATTGAATGATTCCATTAATAATGTGAGGGGGACTTTAACCCATAAATGGTCCTCATTATGATTGCGCTCTCATTTATTGCCTAGATTGAGACTAGTCTCTTCATCATAAAGGGTGGAACTCGTTGTTAAATCCCTTGCCCGTAGGCAGAACCTAAATAGTTCTCCGCATAAGTTCGGAACATAACTGTTTCTCTGTTGGTTCATATATAAAGATTTATATAGCTAGGTTTCTTCGCATATAATTATGTCTAATGATAAGGTTCACGTAAATGTACAGAATCAGCAGGGCAAAGCGGCAGCGCCAAGCGCAATAAAGCTGAGCAAGACCGATTCATTGAAGAAGGTTAAGCTAAAGATAGCCGTAATGAGCGGTAAGGGCGGCGTTGGCAAAAGCTTTGTAACCATGTCGCTGGCGGTCGGATTCGCGCTTAGGGGCCTCAAGGTTGGCATACTTGACGCTGATATATATGGCCCAACTATACCGAAACTGCTTGGATTAACCAATACATCGCTTTACCTAGACGATAAGAGGCAAGTAATAATACCGGCAGTTGGCCCCCTTGGCATTAAGGTTGTTTCCATGGACTTCCTACTACCCTCGGAAGAGACGGCGGTAGTGTGGAGAGGCGCGTTGGTGGCTAAGGCTGTTGATGATTTTCTCAGCAATGTTGATTGGGGCGAGTTGGATGTATTGCTAATAGACCTCCCGCCGGGAACGGGGGATGCGCCCCTAACCATGGCCCAGATGCTGAGCGATCAAATGACTGGCAGCATAATAGTAACTATACCAAGCGATGTATCCCTCAGGATAGTGAAGAAATCCATAGACTTCTCCAAGAAACTCAAGATACCAATAATAGGAATAGTGGAGAATATGTGCTGCTTCACGTGCCCGGAGAGCGGTAAGTCATATAATATATTTGGGAAGAATATAGGAGAGGATATGGCTAAGCAAGAGGGATTGAAATTTCTGGGCCGCATACCAATGGATCCCAGGATAAGCGAATCCAATGATGCTGGCGTTCCCTTCCTACTGAAGTACCCGGACATAGAGGCTACCCACAGTGTAATGAACATAGTTAATGAGGTGCTTGAGATGAATAAGGACAAGCTGAGCGGGCAACAGAAAAAGACTCTGAGCTTAATGAAGCTGCCCGGCGAAGAAGAGGAGCAGTGACTAAAGAACAGCAAACTAGCCCTCCAAGGTGGGAAAAACCAATTCATCTCCCACTTACCAGAGGACTCGTCCATGAGGACGGGGTAGTTTACTTCCTATCTGTTTAAATGCTTACCTGCCGAGGAATGTCTTTAGAAGCGTTATTGCATAGCGTGGCTCCATATCCAAGTGCTTTAATAGTAGCAATAAAAGATTAGAGTAGAGGCTGCCGCCCATGAAGCCCCTCATTAAGAAGTAGGCCGCGGCATCCTCACCGCACATGGTTACTGCCTCCATTGCTTGAAATGCGCTTAGCGTCGCGTAAACTCCAGCATCAACCCCCACCTGCACCCACTCGGTGAGGGGACCATCAATATACTTGCTGGCCTTCTCCGCTGGAGTCAATTTCGAGTCCCCAACTATTGCAGCTACTTCTGGCTGTATTTTCCTTATGAATGCCAATAACTCATCGAGTCGCCCAGCGGCGTCCGGGAATAATTTCTTGAACCTAGCCACCGCGCGCTCAGTTATTGTTGCGTAATTAGCGGCGGCGCACTGGGTCGCTTTTGTGTTGACCACGTTCTCTATTAGTTTTGATAGAAATATACCCTCCTTAGTATCCATGGATATATGTTATAGTTTTAATATTTTAAAGTATTATCCTGCATTATTATTTATTTTAATTAATATCAGAATACACTTTATTTATTAATGATTAAATTATTTAATATAATCAGCATGATGCATAATGAGAGCAAGCCTTTAATCGCCTAATCAGTGGGCTTTTGCCCGTGAATCCATACCTAGAATTAACTAGGCCGGAACACGGCATAATAGCTGGAGTAGCCTCCGTCTCGGCCTACATATTTAGTGGTGGACGCAGTCCCCTTGTATCTATATCGCTACTGATTTCAGCATTTGCCGCCGAGGCATTCCTATTCATAACAAATGACTTGCTTAACATAAGTGAGGACTCCATTAATAGGCCAAATGCGCCGCTGGTGAGCGGAAGGGCACAGAGAAGTAAAGCAATAATATTCGCTATAATATCTTTAATAATATCAATAATTCCCATGCTAGCTCTAGTGATGTTGCGCGTAATTAATGGCGTGCCGCTAATAGTGCTGGGAATCGCGTTACTGCTGGGTTTTTATTATAATTGGCGGGGAAAAAGGGTGCTGGTTGTTAATAACTTGATAATCTCAATCGTGACTCCATTGACTTATATATATGGCTTAACCTGCGCTAATCCATCTCCCGGCGGCATAAGTATAATTCTGCTGCTCTTCGTGACGTCAATGGTTGCAACAATGGGGCGAGAAATAATTAAGGGAGCCATTGATGCGGCGGGCGACTCCCGGGTAGGCATAAGAACTGTGGCCACTGAACTAGGGGTGAGAAACGCAAATGAAGTCGGATTATTAATGACTGGAGCAGCAGTCATAATATCAATTCCACTAATGTTAACATCTATGGCTGCATCAGCGTATGTATTTGTTGCCTCCTTAATAATCACGGATATAATCATGATTTATTGCATGGTTCTCCTAGTTAAGGGTAACCTAGAGGGTTATAGGAGAAATACATTGCTTGGAATGAGCATAACGCTGCTTGGTCTACTCATTAATGCAGTTATTCGCATTCTTTAATGATGTCCCGTAAAATGGATAAACCGATCCGCGCGGTTTCTCTATTAATTGACCCCAATCCTATCCTGATTCCCTGCCTTAAGCCGAAGTACTCGCCAGGCACCACCATGACGCCACGATCAAGGAGTTTATTGGCTATTTCCATTCCACTTAATCCACAGCCCGGCTTAGCGAATGCTATTGACATATCAGGCACATAACTTAACTCCATCGATTCCAGTTCCCTTATTAGATTCATTAATTCCTCCCTATTGGCCCTAATGATATCTAAGTTCCTTTTCCTGACCCACTCCCTATTACTCACCAATATAGCGGCATACCTGGCCTCCAAGTCAAGGGGACCAGGACTAACCAAGTCACTTACTCCGCTTATTTCCCTTAGAATATCTGGATCCCCGATCACCCACCCAACCTTCACTCCATTCATTGTATAGAACTTCGATGTGCTTATCGTAAATATCATGTTACGGAACCAGAGCCGCGGCGATTTATTCACGAAGTCCAGAAATATCGAATCCAGTACAGCATACGATCCACGCCGCTCAAGCGTTTCCTCTAACTCAAATAGCTTCTTTTCATCAATGAAGCTGCCCAGCGGATTATTGGGATTCGATAGGAAAAGGATGCTATGAGACGGGACTTGAAATATATCGTTGATTTCCACTGTTTTAATACCGAGAAAGGCAGGCAGGACCCGAATAGGCTCATACTCAGGCACCGGAACCGCCGCTGAATCAATCCTTCCACGCATGGCCGCCAAAGCCAAGAAATTACCTTCCTGAGTGCCATGAACCAACATAACTCCATTATCCTCGGCACCATATGCATTCCGTATTACATCAACGGCATCCCCGGGTGCCCCCATTTCCTCAACCTTGCTCGGCTCCAGAGGAGTCATGCCGCTGCTCGATAAGTTATATGGAGCAGTGTGGCTTCTCAACCACTTGAAGTGCTGAATCTCCATGGGTGCTTCAGAGGCGGTTTATTTAATGCTTTTTGGACTGCTTCATTGCGCATAATATTTATAAGTGGGATAATTATCCTATATCCATGAACGAGGCTGATAAATATGATTATGATGCCATCTATAAAGCAGCGGAGGGACTTCTCTGCATGAGGCGATTTAAAGAAGCCCTCTCACTATACGAACTAGTGGTAAAGGCTTGGCCCAATCACGCTGGCGCATGGCATGGATTAGCAATCTGCCTAGAGAGAGTTGGAGAAGCAAAGGAAAGCAAGGCAGCCTATGAGAGAGCGCTGCTTCTTCACTTAAAGGATGGAGACTCAAGAGCATTGCTCTGGGGTGGCTGGGCCGCCATGAAGTTGGGCAACTTCCATGAAGCTTACCAATTACTTAAGCAATCCATAGACCTTGATCCAGCTTATCCATATGCTTGGCATAGCCTTGCCGTGGCGGCACGCAGGATTGGTAAACTAAGCGAGGCCGAGCAAGCCATGGCTAAGTACAGGGAAATGATTAGGGAAAAACCATATGATAAGAGGGAATGCGAGGGAGCAAGAATGATTAGGGAAGCGCTGAAAACAACCAGCGAGGAAACAATTCGAGCAATAATGATGGCTGCTCAAGCCGTGAATTGCTAGCCACCCAATGAATTAACCACATCAATTATGGTTGGTCTACGCACTGGATCTGGGTCCAGACACCTCATTATGAGCATCTCTATATTGGGGGGCACGCCGAGATCCCTTAAATTAATGACCGGCGGGGGAGCATTGCTTAATCTATATGCTTGAGGATTAACTCCAGTCAGCATCTCATACATTATGAGACCCAATGAGTAAATGTCGGATCTATCCGTTGCCTGCCTGCCCCTTAAAACCTCCGGCGCAGCATATGTAGCGGAGAATTGAGACACCAATAGATAACCACCCGTGGCTATCTTGGAGGCACCGAGATCCCCTATCTTAACCACATTGTGATCATGATCGCTGAACAATATGTTCTCCGGCTTCAAGTCTAGATGTAGGCGACCCATTGAATGAAGCTCCTGCAGCGCAAATGCTATCTCCCTAGCGATGTAAATCGCCTCATCCACGCCCAGTCGGCCGCGCTCCCTCAAGTAATGCCTAAGGGATCCCCCCCTCATGTATTCCATAACTATATAGGGAGGATCCCTCAAGTATTGCTCCAAGTCTTTATACGGCAATTCCTCGTCGGGGGGTATATGAACCTCATATACCTTCACTATCCTAGGCGAATCTATTAGCAGGTAATTGCTCATTTCCCTCTTGAATGATTGGATTATATTTGGGTTAGACGCTAATGGATTGCCCCTCGAGTCCTTCTCCTTAAGTACCTTTATGGCGTATGCCGATCCCCTCTCATCTAATCCACGCAAGACATAGCTAAAGCCGCCTGCGGCAATAATGGCATCTATATAATACCTGCCGTTTAGCCAGGCATGAAGCCACGAACGAGGAGGCTCAAGGTCCTTATTATAGGTTGTTTTCCTAAAACCAAGCGCAACCATTAACTGAGTTAAAACCACGTACTGCGATATGCCCAATGGAATCGAGGCGGCGGAGACCAGGAGCGGGACACCTATCTTAAGCAGCGACTGCCTGGACTCAATCATGACCAGTGCAGTGGGTATTGCGGCAGCAATCACTGCACCGGGAACCACCATGTGAATGAAGGCCGCAAGCAAGGCAAGGATCTCTATCCCCAGCGAGGCCGCAAGCAAGTAATTATTGCTGGTTACTTCATACTTATCCCGGCGCCAAGCATTTAAGGCAGCAGCGTATATTGTTATAGCCATTGCCACTATGAATATGATATATGGTAAACCAGTTATTAATCGTGTAACCATCACCGCTACAGCAGTTAATGCCGTGGTTAGCAGCAGCTTAATTAACCTGTTGAAGATGAGGAGCTCGACCAGCAATATTATTGCTCCGCCCGTCACCACGGCTAGCCTATAGTCACTTATCATTATCATGTTAATCATGAGAAAGCTAATCGATATCCCAACCAGTAAACTACCCATACTTGACCTCGTGACCATAATAGCCACCAGAACTATTGATGCCGCCACCACGGCTAAATCGAGAAGCGGCACCCCACTAACTAATCCAGCTCCAATTCCTAGCACCAGCGATGATGCAGTGGAGACTACTTTATCCTCTAGATCCACGCATTCGATGCAGGTAATGGTTTTATAAAAATAGAGGTTCAATGCGCCCCGCCTAAGAGGAACCATTACTCTAACTGGCGCAAGGTTTAGCCCCACTGGTTAACTTTACTAAAGATGAGGAGCGGAGGCGACTCCAGCAGAGGCGAGTAGCGCCCGTGAATGGGGCGTAACCCCCTAGACCCCGGGGAACCCCCTTAGGGCGGGGAGGAGATCAGTAAACACTATCTCCACTCCTGGGCTTCGTTCTCATTACCATAGGAAATGCAGCTTAGAGGCGCAAGATTTTTATATATATATGCTTGATCAATTATCTATGGCTGTTTCAGCTAAGCTGGATGCCGTGCTTGATGGGTTGCTGCGGGACCTTGGGGGAGATGGGGTAGGAGCCATCCTGGTGAGGAGGGATGGCCTTCCCGTGGCACAAAGATTCCCACCAAACATAGATACAAAAACCGTGGCAGCATTAAGCATGTTAGCAGCTGGCGCATTAAGGAGGCTAGGCGCCGACAGCAAATTAGGTGACTTGGAGTATGCATTAATACACTACACGGGATACATGGCTTACCTGGATTACGTAACGCCTGATATAGCGCTAGTTGCCGTGGTAAATAGGAACGCCAATCTAGGTCTACTGCTGCTACTGGCTGATCAATACATAAACCAAATAAAGCAAGCCATGAGCATTCAATAGGATCATAATTATAAAAATATATTATAATTTTTGGTTCATTGATCATTTCTAGCAAAAATTTTCTGAATGCTTTTTACCAAACGACGTAGGAAATGTTGAGTGAGTCACTGATTGCTTGGATTTTGGCCTCCTCATCATCGCTAATGCTCCAGCCAGCTGCGCCAGCGTTGCTTATGGCTTGCTCTGGGTTCTTAGCACCCGGTATTGGTACTACACCTCGCCGAATTAACCAATTCAATGCCACTTGGCCCGGCGTTTTTCCATGCTTCTCCCCTATCTCCCTCAGTGCATTAACTAGTTTCATTACTTGCTGGGCATTCTCCGGCGCGTAAAGGGGATCATTCGACCTAACATCCGTAAATTTAGGCAAGTTCTCCGGGGTATACTTGCCAGTTAATAATCCCTTGGCGAGCGGGCTCCAAGCAATTACTTGTATTCCATTCCGCAACGCGTATGGGAGCAATTCCTTCTCTGCATCTCTCTCAACTAGGTTATACCTATTCTGTGTGGTAACTATGTCGGTGATCGATAAGCATTGCCTCGCCTCATCTAGGAGCTTGACTGGGAAATTGCTTACACCGATATGCCTAATTAAACCCTCCTTAACTAATTTCTCGAGTGTCCTCATGTATTCACAGGTAGGAACATTATGCCAACAAGGGGGCCAATGCATCTGCAGAATATCTATCACATCAATGCCAAGCCTCTCCCTGCTTCTCTGAACTGCCTTAACTACATCACCGGCCCTTAGAAAATCCCCAGGCACTTTGGTTGCTATTATGACATGCTCGCGGGCACCCAATTCACGTATGGCTCTCCCAACATGGGTTTCGCTTGTTCCTCTACCATACACGGCGGCAGTATCTATCAAGTTTATGCCTGCCTCCAATGCTGCCGATATTGTCTTTCTGGCAGCTTCATAATCGAGGACTCCCCAAGCATCACTGAATTGCCAGGCTCCAAGCCCCACCTTGGATACCTTTATCCCAGTTCTACCTAAATCCTTATACTCCATGCATCCCACGACTCTACAAGATAATATAAATGTGGCGTTGCGGAGCAGGATTAATTGGCTTCCACATTAATCGATTAATCTAATGCATATCTTAATTCCATTTAATTTGTGGCAAGCATAATGCCTTCCAGCTTCTTCATAACATCCTCAATATAGTGATCGACCTCATACGGCTCCACGCCAGCTCGCCTCGCATTCTCCTTAACTATCTCCATCACTACATCATATTTCTTGTACTTATCATTTAATTCCTTCCACTTCACCCCCTTAAGCGCATTAGCAAGCCTAGCATTATAGGGCAAAACACCCTTCAACATTAGGACAGCGATAATGGGGTACCCCATGTAACCCTTATAAGTAGTGCCATTATCAGTGCTATCGGCTATCCCCCTCTCTAGATCCACGTAAACCTTATACTTACGCACGCCATCACTTGATGTAGCAATATAGTTATGGTCATCCAACTGCTTTATCCTACCATCAGCAATTGACCCAAGAGCCTCCAACACCTTTATCCTCGGCGGCAACCTAAGCCTCATCAACAGCAACGAAACAAGCCTCAATTAATACTTTATCCCTCTCATTGCTAATCATGAAGAAACCATTTCATTATGAAGGAGAAGCCCTCATTCTCTACGCGATATTTTGGCAATGGTTTCACGAAAATCTTTAAAACACGGCATTCAATAACCACGGAGAAGCGGGGGTACCCGAGCATGGTCAAAGGGGGCGGGTTCAGGTCCCGTTAGCGTAGGCCTGCGTGGGTTCAAATCCCA
>JBMFVP010000046.1:0-13838 GCA_049965935.1 Thermocladium sp. | reverse complement strand
ATCATAGGGATTAGACGTGGAACCAGCCTTGGCATAGCCGAAATATACGATGACGCCCAGTCCAGGCTCCACACTTTCATTTATAATCAAGTAACCCGCAAATGGGAAGTAGTAAACCAATGCATTGGGTATATCATATGCATAATAATACCTATTCGAATACTGCCCCAGCGCCTCATACACATGACCGGCCCCCTCCACATATTCATTATTCATGTTGGAACTAGGCGACGTAAAGTTCCATATATTATCGATGAGGCTTGCCTTGAATATCGCCGTGCTCATTTGAACGATATCCTGCAACCAATATTGCTGGGAGCGACCGCCCTCCAGCTCCACCGTCAATACCGCATTCAATTCAATGGATGCCCCGGATTCTCCTGAAATTCCGGTGGAATTGGGGGCGTGCGGAGTAATGGCATATATATCTGTCAAGTTAAAGAATCCTAACACGCTGGTGGTGTTAATGGGGTAAGTCGATGAAATGCCTGGCGTGATCAAATCGCGAATCCCCAGGATTGGAAGAGGCTCGTTGCAGTTCATCCCTATAAGAACCGAGTAGTTTCCAATGCTTAATGGGAATATGTAGACCCCCATAGTCACATTCTTATTTATAACGATGTGATGAGATTCAGCTGCATTGATTATAATATGATAAGGAGAATCAAGGGCTTGAAGAAACAACCCCTCGCCCACGTTGCTTATAGTTATATTAGATTCTATAATGCATGCTTGGGAGGCATGTGCCATAATGGCCATTACCAATAAAGCGACCAGAGGCAACAGAACGATCAACCGCATATCTCTATGTATATAATGCATTTTTTAAAATTTTTATCTCATCAAAGGAATATATACAAAGACATTCACGCGATATGGAGAAAAAATAAGGGGCCAGCAATTAAGAGGTGACATTGAGACAAAGAGCATGCGTCTTAGTCAGTTCAAGTATATGTCACTCATTGGCTAATGGTCACATGGAGGATGGGGTACTCATAACTATGATATAGATAGAGGACGATAATAAAATAAAAGCACTGTAAATCCTAACTCATGATGTTTGATTTGAATTTGTCCTCGCCAAAAATCCATCATAGGCTTTATTTTCAATTACCATGAAATCCACTCCTCCTTAAGGTTACCTCAGGTTCAATTGCCAAGCGCAAGATAGAATTCCTCTTAAATTCTTGCATCTATTTTTAATGGCTATCTTGGGTCGTAGGTCCTCTTGATGCCCACGACCAGGCTCCACGTCTTCTACCATAGTCATCCGGGATTGCAACCCCTTAAGTTCTTTGATGCATATGTGCTGCTACCGGCAAAAGCGGTGCCCCCGCAATACAAGTGACTTAGAAGGACTGCGACGAAGCTTTCTAATCCACTCGTTCCCTAGCAATATTCATCTTCAAAATCTTCTGTGGAGAGCTGACTCTCTCACACACCTCAGTCAAGAGCCAGGACGGGGAGGAATGATACCGGCCCCAAACGAAACCGTTCATTGAGCTCCCTTGCCCTTATGAGTAACAACGATTGAGGATTCATTCCAGAGGCATTCATGTAAGTATCGCCAGCCTGCATTTTGCGCGATTCTTGATCCAGATGCGGTTCCTCCTCTTATGGACATGTGGACATGCATGGTTAAATGACTGGCATGCCTAGGCTGCGCGCGTAGGACTTAATGGCCCTGGTAATTCTTATCCCGGCCAGCACGCCGATCATGTTCATCACCGCGAATCTAAACTCCTCATCTGTCTCCAACAATTCTAGGAACTTCTTCTTTAAATCATCCATCTGCGCCCTCATTAGTCAATTGCTCGCTTAAATAGTTTTCATTGATGGGAGTAAATGAAAATAAAAATGCCTCACTTATTCAAGATTAAGGGCATTGATGTAGCTTCCCTTAAATGGTGGGTGATCCCCTAGTAAAGGGGCTTTGGCTGTAGAAACCCAAGTAAGGCATTAACTCCACGGTTTATGCTTGATCAGCTTTAGCCCTTCGCTTCTCTATCACGTCCCCCGTCAGCATCTTGATCCCATAATTCTTGGCCCTCTCCACGGCCTCCTCCGCGGCGGACACGGCTAGGAATAATTTGATGGGGTCCTTGAACCCCAATGCCTTGGTCACCGTGCTGCACTTTACATTGAACCAATCCAGATCATCCTCGTCCGCAAACGACTTCACCTCTATGAGGTAAACCCTTCCATTCCGCGCCAATATATCTATCTCGTAGATACTGCCCTTGGGCCCAAATTGACCTGCCTCATCCTTATACGTGAACCTATTAACATACCTCAGGTCTATCTCCTCCACTTCCACTAACTCCTTGAAGAAGAGCTTGATCACCTCCTCATAATCCTCGCCCCACCTCCTTCCCATGGAATCCATCCTCTTCTTGAGCCCCATCACCTCCTTGCTTAGCTCACTAATCGCATCCGTCAACTTGCTTAATCCATCCTCGGTTCTCTTCTGAGCCTCAGCTAACTCATTAACCCGCTCAGTTAAGTCATTAACCCTTTCAGTCAATTTATCTAACCTCTCATCAGTTCTCTTCTGGAGTTCAGCTAACTCAGTCACTCTTTCAGTTAATTTATCTAACCGTTCATCAGTTCTCTTTTGCGTCTCCGTTAATTTATCTAATCTATCAGTCAAATCATTAACTCTTTCAGTTAACTTGTTGAGCCCCTCTTCGATTTTCTTCTGTGCTTCTGTCAGGTTATTGATTCTCTCCACCAGCCTGGCTAGTTCACTCTCTATTCCCTTCTGCACCTCGGTTAATTCACTAGTTGACTTCAACAAGCCCTCCAGTATCCGCGTATTCTCCACGCTCAGCTTCGATTGCTCCTCAAGGAGTTTCCTAATGCTTTCAAGCCTCTCGCCCCACGCTGCATCCTCCATATTGATCGCGCTAATCAACTCTCGCCTAAACGCTGGATCATCCCTCAACAACTTAATCAATGCATCCTTAATATCGCTCAAATTTTCTCCACCAATGAAAGGAACCCAATCATGGATATAAGGGTTTCTCTCCTCATAGATGACCCAAGACCGAGCCTCCGTGAATAGACTCCCCGCCTATGGACGAGATTCATATTGTTTACCGATTATCCTATTGTACATATAGAGCAAGCCCTTATGCCCCGCTCGCTTTTCTAGATAAAGCTTATGCGGCCCAGTATAAATAATAACCAACTGGCTGCAGAACAGCTCCGTCACTAGGCTTGTGATTAAGGCGAATAACCAGGGCTCCACACTAATCGTGAATGGCGAACTCGAGGATCTAAACTCGAGCGGCTATGCCGTTCTTTCTTCCATTTCTCCAGGGAGTTACCGCATATTCGTGGAGAACCCGTTCCATAAATGGTTCTTCACGGTTTATAATGCGATGCCGGGGATCAACCTATTGAACATAAGCCTAAGACCCGCAACTAGATATATTGGGTCGGGCAATCAATACCCATGGGTACAGATAGGCCCCGCCGGCATATCGAATCCATTCGATCCGATCAAGGCAATAGCATATACTTCAATGCGTCAGGCCATATAGGGCTCATACAGATAGATCCCCTGAATCCGAGCATCATCTACATGGCATCGGGAACCATCAGCGACGGGATAATGGGTCCCATAGGCGACGGCGGCGTATGCGTCACCTATGACGATGGGGAAACGTGGTTACTCAGGGACTTTGGCTTGCCTTATGGACCGATAAGTGACTTGTACATGGATCTGAGCAATCCAAACGTGCTCCTGGTCTCATTCACCAATAACGGGATATATAGAACGGATGATGGGGGTTAGTGGTACAAGGTATTCAACATAACTGGAGCGATGACCTTCAGACAGAGCGATGGGTATATATTCGCGGGCAGCGATGATGGCATAATCTAGAGCAAAGATGGTGGATTGACGTGGAGCATCATATATCCATCAAACTACCCAGTGGGTCCCATATCGGTCTCCGGGAACACTATATACGCCCTAGCATGAGTCACTGGCTCAGGATTTTCTTTATCTTTTCCTTATCGATATCCTGGGGAATATAGAACCTCCCCGACCACGTGTTGGGATCCCGCCCCCACTCCACTCTTTTTTTCACGATCATAGTTAATTTATTAGGATTACCCTAATAAATGCTTCGCCGCCGAACACCATTGGGAAGGCTAGTCTCTTTTCCGCTCCGCAAGGGTGGGCGAGGTAATTCACTGCTTGTTGATGGAGCAAGACTACAAGACTTGACTCTGTCTCCATTCTCAACGTTCCAAAAAGTGAAGAATCGCGTTGGTTAATCCAAACCGCCTTATCGTAGACCTCATTGCCCCGTCATCGACCGAGATGAATATGGAGTTCCCATTCGCCGATATGGTGGCCACCGCCTTACCATTCATGGAGACGAGCACCTTACCTGATCCAGCGATCATCCCAGCCCCGCCGCTCATTTCTGTTGCTACTGGAGGGGAACGGCGGTGAAGCTTATCCTGCCGTTTATCACAATGGATGTATTGGTTCCCTGGATCTTAATGGTTAGGTTGTCGAAGACTATCTCAGCCGTGCTCTTCGTTCCCTCAATTGCCTTTATGAAGCCGGCCACAAGCGATTACTCGCTCATTTGATTACGGCGCGGAGGATCTATTTAAGCCTATGCAGCATGGAATAGCAGCCTAAGTTTATTGAACCACTGCATCAAAGGGGTACTGCCCGCTGCTTGGACCCACATTGCCCACTAAGTAACCGACTATGATTATGCCGGGAACCACTGATTGAGTGCCTAGGCAGGATGCCCCATCTCCCCTTGGCACGGAGACGCCGCTGGATCCATATATGGATACGACCCCTGTTAAGTTGCCGCCGCTGGCAGTCATTCTGATCGTTAGGACATTATTGGAGCCGTTAGCGATGGTGATGGGGGCGTTCAGCGAGCACATGATTCCGCCCAAGTCGAATACATTTATCATTGCATAGTATTGGGTGGGGTTATCGATGGTTAAGTTAAGGGTCGGCGATGATGTTCCCGCGCCGGTCACGGTTGCCTGAGTCACCACGAGAGCGGGACCCGACTGCGTTGATTGAGGCATTGATTGAGCGAGTAATTGTGTTCCGTTTACTGCAGTTGACATTAAGTGGTTCAGGGATTGGCTGTCGAAGGTGGGGGACATGCCGGTCAAGTTAATTGAGAACCCGATGCTGGCCTCCCCCGGCTGCCCCAATTGGGTTGTAATAATAGCCAGGCTACCGACTATCTCGGTTGGCACCCCATTTTTCAATAGGCATAATTGCTTCACATCCATTGATTCGCTCATGTTCAGGGCGAGGCGTGAAGCATTGCCGGTGGCGGAGAGGTAGGGAGCTATCGATGACGTGAATGGCTTCAGCGTGGCGAAGCAGTAAGTGGTCATCCCCTTCCAGCTTCCCGTGCCCACGTAGGTCAAGTCAAGCTCGAACGCCGTCAGGTTACCCAGTTCCCTGGCGTTGGTGGAGTTGCTTCTCCCGCAGAACTTCACCGCTGACGCATTTATAGGAGTGCTCTTGAGTAGCGGAGACCCGAAGGCCAGGCAACTGATGGATTGATTCGAGGTAATCCCGAGCTGGGCGGGGATGGTTATGCTCATCTGAACCCCGTTACTGGGCGCAGTTATGGAGATCGTGGAGTTGATGTACAGCTCGAGGCCGGAGGTGGTCCTGTAGTAGGAGAACTCCACGCTGGGCAGCTTTATCTCGGCGGTGGAGTTACTGCTCGTGCTCGTCGCAGTTATGGAGACGAATCCCGCGTAGAAGAGTGTTGCCTCCTGGAGCGAGGAGTTGGCGAAGTTATGGAGCGCCTCCTCGTACGAGGACGACGAGGCGGTGGATGTGGTTATGGTGGTTGTTGAGGCGGAGGGCGGAGGGGACGTCACGACGGTGGTAGTGGTGACTGGCTGGGTTGATTGTGTAGTTGATTGGGGTTGAGGAGTAGTAGTGGTTTGTGGGGTCGACGACGTTGGGAGAATCGAGGATGTGGTGGTGAGTGAAGTGGGTGAGGATGACGACGTTGGTGTTGTGCGCGTTGCGTAATATACGCCTATCACAGCGGCTACTACGACCACAGCTATTATGACTATGGGTAAAATCTTCA
The DNA here is from genome assembly GCA_049965935.1 of Thermocladium sp. GTDB lineage: Archaea > Thermoproteota > Thermoprotei > Thermoproteales > Thermocladiaceae > Thermocladium. The sequence continues at coordinate 7,728 of JBMFVP010000046.1, read as the reverse complement.
TAATTATATCAATGATGACTCGGTTAATATACTTTTCCATTACTGCAAACTTTCTAGAATGCAATTACCCGTAGCCGCTGCATAAATAGAGAATCGCAGCTAAACTGATCCATAAAGGGTTTCCCTGGGGGCTCATTAGTTTATGGTTCACCGCCTTAGCATCCCCTTCACTTGCCCAAGCAGTAACTCGCCTCTTCCTAGCCTTAGAAAGGCGAGGTTCGCCACTTTTTATCGCAGCTTGCGTTAGTGACTTATAGATACTTGTCTAGGGCCTGCGCGAACTTTAAGGTTATTGGGGTTCCCTATTATGTAGAAGGTAATGGGGGGCTAGGCATGCATTTTCTCGCTTATTGCCCGTAGCGCGGCATTGGGATGCTGATCAGGCCTCACGCTGAAGCCCCGTATAATACTGGCTATTCGTCCCTCTGGATCCACTATGAACGTGACCCTATCAGCCATGCCCAGCATGCCGAGGACATTGAAGGATTTCGCTATGGAGCCATTCACGTCGCTGATCAGCCTAAAGTTGGCGCCCTCGGCCTTGGCGAATCTAGCTAACGTGGCCACATCATCCCTACTGATGCCGAGGACCTCGATGCTCAACTCCTTGAACCTGTTCCAGGACGAGGCGAATGCCTGGGTCTCCCTAGTGCAGCCGGGAGTGAATGCCTTGGGGAAGAAGTATACCACGACCCACTTCCCCCTCAACTCGCTTAACCTAATCCTAGACCCATCATGGGCAGAAGCCTCGAAATCCGGCGCATAATCCCCTTCCCGAACCATGGGGAAATATAGACGCCTCAGCGATAAAAACGATTAATTCAGGTTCAGGAACAACACACAAGCGAGAAAGCCAATATGGTTGATACGCATGGCTACATGATATTGCCTCCCGTGACCAGTCGTGAAGTGAATCTATGTGGGGTGATTGGGACTCGTTAATTGCGTGTCCACTCAGTGGTAACGCTATCGTGAGTCGCCCCCATATGTAGCTGAAGCGAGTGTAAACTACCGTTTTGGGTGGTTAGGACTCAAATAATTAGGCTAAGTAGTAATGATTTTAACGATTCATGATTGGGCGAATACGCCGAATGAGAATGAGTAGGATTGGCTGGTTACAGTGGTTAATATTCCATCATACATCACGCCATTCTCAATGCTCTGAGTGCCACCGCAAGTGACTGGTATTGTTCCAAGCGGGCGTTGCGACGCTTACCCCCCTGGCGCTTAGCATGTATTCACTGTTGGAGGAGGGCGCAATGGGGATGGCTATATTTATTGATTCCCCATTTGCCCCCATCGGTACCTCTATTGGGCTTGATAATGCGCACATTAGGTCACCCAGCATAAATCCATTTAACTCCACCCCCAGTGTTGGTAGGATTATATATGAATAATGATAGTTTGGCTTGCGTGGTGGATACTATGAGTCCTGGTCCTGTTACTAGCGGCATTCCCAATGGTGGACTAGGTTATATTTTTCACTTTATGTTCATTATTCGTTATAATAATTAATAATAGTTGGCTTATTGCAACAGTTATTAAATTATACATATTCTATGCTAGTTACCAAAACTGAACAGAAATGGGGCAATTCTTATGTCGAACATGGAGACGACTTCGATGCATTTCCCCTTAATAGTGATGCAATAGTTATTTTGAAATAACTCTTTAAAGCTGTGCTCGTTACTTATCGAGTGGAGGCAGATGCTGGCTTTGCAGCGGGGAGGGCTAAGGCCGTTATTGATGGGGTTCTAAGTTTCTACTCCGGTAAGGAGGAGGCCGTGAGGAGGATGGTGGCGGTTATCCTGGTGGGGGGCCACGTGCTTCTGGAGGATAAGCCTGGCGTTGGGAAGACTTTCCTGGCCAAGTTGATGGCTAGGATTCTTGGGCTTAGTTTCTCAAGGATTCAATTCACGCCGGACTTATTGCCGAGCGACTTGATTGGAACCAAGGTATGGCGGCCCGGGGAGGGGCGGTTCGAGGTGATGAGGGGCCCCCTCTTCGCTAACTTCGTGCTGGCTGACGAGATAAATAGGGCGCCCCCGAAGACCCAGGCAGCGCTGCTGGAGGCAATGGAGGAGCTTCAGGTAACTATAGAGGGGGAGACGCAGCGATTGCCGAGGCCCTTCATAGTGATCGCCACTCAGAACCCCATAGAGTATGAGGGCACTTACCCGCTTCCCGAGGCTCAATTGGATAGGTTCATGATGAAGCTCAGCCTTGGATACCCAAGCGAAGAGGAGGAGCTGGAGTTGTTGAGGAGGAGGATGGCATGGATGACGGATGACCCGACGGATAAGGCATCGCCGGCGACTAATCCAGGCGAGCTGGAGGGGATTAGGGCATTCATTGAGGGCGGCGTTAAGGTCAGCGATGACGTGTTGAGGTACATTTTATCATTTAGATCCATTCGGGACGATGATAGGGTGGCGGCGGGCCCCAGTCCCCGGGGATTAATGTCCCTCCTCAGAATGGCGAGAGCAATGGCCGTGATCGATGGGAGGAACTACGTGGTTCCCGACGACGTTAAATCCATAGCTCCCGACGTGCTTGGCCACAGGATAATCCTTAGACCTGAGTTGGCTATAGAGGGGGAAGTAACTGGTCGCGACATAGTTCTCGAGTATGTAAGTAAATTGCCTGTCCCGAAGTGATCAGCGTGAAGGAGATCACTAAGTCCTACTACCTCCTCCTATCGCTGCCCCTAATGCTCTCCGCCGTAGCATTCATGAGCACCGCAAAGGAGGCATTGATCCCAGCCATGTTCTCCATATTAATGGTTGGCCTAGCCATTTATACTGATGACGAGCCACAGGTGAGTGTATCCCTATCCCTAAGCAGGAGACGAATACTCGTGGGGGACGAGGTTGATATGATTATCAGGATAAGGGCTAGGCGGGGGCTGGGGGTAATTGCGGTCAATGCTCCCCCTGCCTCATACTCCGCATCCAGGTACAGGGAGGGCTTCGACGTGGTGAGCGGCAAGGCTAGCCACGTGGTGTTCAAGGGATTAAGGGACGGCGAGTGGACGTTTAGGGTGAGGATCAAGGCATTGAAGCGGGGGCGATTCGAGTTCGGCGTCATTAATTATGCTTATCACCACGTGTTCGGCATGAGGATGATCGAGGATAGGATAAAGGTGAGCGAGCAATTGCTGGTGGTGCCGAGGTATAGAGTAATTAGGCGGGGCTTGGGCAGGATTAAGCCATCCACCGTTGTCCCCAGAACAACGCCGGCCAGGGTTGGGCCTCCCTCCACGGATTTCATGGAGGTACGTAACTACTTGCCTGGGGACCCATTTAGGTTCATTAATTGGAAGGCATCCGCTAGATCGCCTCAGGGGAACCTAATGATTAATGAGTATGAGAGGGAGGGATTAAGGACGAGCATCTTTCTCCTGGATGTGGGGAAATGGATGAGGCTGGGATTACCTCATGAGAATCCCCTCGAGTACTCCGTGTCCCTCATCCTGTCCCTAAGCAGGGTCTTACTTAGGTATGGATATAACGTGGGCTTATGGACCGTGCCCGACACCGGTATCCGGGTAATGCCGTCCTCGGGTCAAACCCAGTTTCAGAGGATCTTGAATGCCCTGCTCCTGGTGGAGGCTGGGAGGGGTGGGGCTGGGATTGACCCGGCAATGATTAGGGTAATAATGGAGACGAGGCCCATATTGATAATGATGAGTAACCTAGCCGCTCGGGAGGCGATGGACTCTGTGAGATCCATATGCGGGAATAATAAGTGCATTAGTAGAGCCATACTGATAGACGTGAATCACTCATCCATTGCATTAAGGGAGAGGCTGAGGAATTACGGTGACGTGGGCTGCATGCCTAACATGGCCAAGAGACGCGCGTTGCTGCCGAGGGGTATTCTATCGACGACGTGGGACCCAGCGTGTGAGGGGGTGGGCACTGTGGTGGCGAGGCTGATGCCCATGATTAGGTGGTTATCGTGAGGATTGCATTGATTATCCTGGTAATGCTTCTCCCGGCGACGCCGTTCCTGGTTCTCATCTATGGAGGAGATTACCCCAGTGACTTGATTTACTTGCTGCTCATAATCACGCTGATTATCGAAGTAATTGGAGCTGGGAGGGGGAGGGGAAGCGGGGCTGGGGGGCTCTTCTCATTATTGTCATCCTCCATCCTCCTAGTGCTTGGGGTGGGGTATGTGCCTTACTATGCTCACTTTGCGTTGGGGTTCATTGATCAATCATCTTTGCCGTACCTTGGTCTCTCCATGGCGGCCAGCTGCCTCGCGTACTTCCTAGGCTCCACCCTCGACGCGTCGCAGCGATTATTGAGGAGAATGAGGGAGCTGGGGTATGATGATACCGATATAGAGGAGCTGAATCACATGGGTGATGCCGCCATGATAATTGGAGTAACCTCCTTATCCGCATCATTCGCGGCCTACCTGCTCATGAGTATAATGAGGCTCATCGCTCTCGCGCCGCTTTTTGCGTTAATGCTGTTTTCGATTATTTATGTATCGCTAACTCTTATTGCGAGGAGGCATAGGTTTCAGGCGTAAACCTTTTATGTGGAATTATATATTTGTCCATTCATAATGTCTGGGTGGGCAAGGATTGGTGACCTCGGATTCAAGCCCCTCGTCAGGGCATTATTGTCGTGGCTAGTACTCTTCGTGTTCATTACCATTATTGAGAACATGATCATGGGCAACGCCGAGGCGGCTGATCAGCTCATTAAGTACGTGGAAACGGATCCACTTGGCGCGGCTCGCTCGGTGTCTAGATTATTGGCGGCCATGCTTCACCCAGGCGAGGCGATGCTGGGCGTGGGGATTTATGGATTAAGCATTGGGCTCCTCATGGATGCATTGCTGATCACGCTTTTCCTATTAACATTATTGGCCGGGGTTCAGTTATGGCTTGGGTTCAGGAGCTTCAGGGGAAGGGGGTTCACTGGGCTCGCGTTATTTGTGGGCTCCACCATTAGCTTAATCGGCGCGTCTCTAGCCCTCCTCGGCGTGTTAAGCCTAATGTTTCTAACCATTAACCCAGTCGTGGAGCAGGGGATGACCATCAACGTGTCGGGCCCAATTATTTACTTAACCATACCCTTGCCGTGGCCCATAACGGTCGGCGTCGCGGCTTGGGTAATGGGCATTGCAATAATTGGGGCAGCATTAATGCGCGTATTGAGTCGTGGGCAGGACGTCATTGGGGCAATCGCCAGCGCCATGCTTATCCTAGGGGCGATTCTGGCAATAATTCCATTAATTGGATTCGCCATAATGAGCGTGTCAGCCATGATGCTCGGCACGAGAGTGGTTGAGACATGAATAATAAGTTTATCGCCATAATGTTTCTAGCCATAGCCCTCTCAATAACCTGGATCCTCATGAGCTCAATTCACTTGCTCACTATTCAAGCGACGAGTCCCTCAAGCGGCAAATCGAGGGACAGCAACTCGATCAGTGGCTTAGGGGGAGGATTGGGGGGAGCTAATGAGGGAATTGGGTTAGGCCGCTTGCCGAGCATCACCATTAATTTGCCCCATAATTGGCCTAGCATTAATATTTCTATCCCATTCATGGAGACCCCAATGCTTACCCCAATCTATAAAGCAAGCAATTCAACCGCCGGGGGAGGCGGCGCTGGCATGCTCTTCATAACTACTCCCATCAATACTTTGAGGATACCCCTCATTACGGCGAGCGGAGGAAGCGGGGAAGCAATGAGCGGGAGCAGTGGAGGCGGTGGGGGAGGCGGCGCTGGTTCCTCGGGTGGGGGGAGTCAATCTGCTCGGGGAGTGGTTGCTCCAATCATTGTGGAAGTGATTCCCTGGTTAGCGTATTTACTAATTATACTCATAGTGATGGTGCTGGTATTCTCCCTATTAAGCGCTAGGCGCGGCGGTGGGATTAATGGGGAGAAAAGCATGGGGAGTGAGGCGCAGGAGAAGAGGGGAAGTGAATTGAAAACAAGGGACTCACCACAGCGGCGGATCCCTAGCGATGAGTTAAGGCTAATCGGTAAGCCGGTTCAGTTACGGGGTTGGGGTGGAGGCAAGCTAATTAAGTTAGGCATTGATTGGGATCTACCCCTCTCCTGGCGAATTAATGATCCTCTTAATTACACCGTGGAGCCGGGGGTGAGCCTATCGGTCTTGCCTGAGGGCGAGGTTGGGGGTAATTCGATTATTTTTAGGTCAGGGGGGTGCCACGAGGTCAGGGCGAGGCGGGGCAGCGAGGAGGAGAGCCACAGGGTTTGGGTGGTTAATGATTACTCGATTGACGTGATTGATTCTTTTCATGCCAACATGATCGCGCATGGGGCTTTGGCGGAGGAGACTCCCCGGGAGGCGTGCCGCAGGTTTGGCGTGGAGTGCTTGGGGTGGGGTGGCTTAAGGGTTTTCGAGGAGGCTAGGTACGGGGGGTACCCAATAGATAGGGGGAGATACGAGTATTTTCTAAGGGAGTTGGCTAGGCTTAGTGGTGCCTTAGTTATGGGGTGCGAGTAATGGGTGGACTCACCGCCAATGCGTCTAGGTTAATTGCTGCCGCGGCGGTCACGGTCATTACTTACTTAATTGCGGTGCCCATGACATCGCGGTACCCAGGGGCTCGTCTCCTCATTGATTGGATCATGAATGCAATGCTCCTCCCCCTCATCATATACTATGGAATCGTGATTGCCGGGGATTACTTAACTGGGCGGGGACATGATGCTGGAGCAGCATTGAGGAGGCTAGTGGCTCCCGCCGTCTTCATTTATCTCCTGGTCTCATACACCGCCGGATTAATTCACTCGAGTAAGGCGAGCGATGCCGGGCTGGTTCTATACCTATTCATATTATCGGGCCTAATCAGGAGGGCGAGGAATGGGTGGGGCACTGCCGTTAGGGCCTTCATGTCTAGGCTAAGCGCTTCCCTAGTGATTTACGGGGTGGGGGGTCTACTGGGCTTGGCCTATGCCCCAATGGCTGCGCCATTCATGTACGCGGCTATTGCGGGGGTGATTATCTCCATCGCCATTCTAATGGGGCTTCGAGAATCAGTGCTTGGAGTGGCAATGGATCTAAATGGGCTGTACCCCATGATGGTCACCATAATTCTACTAATGGGGGTAGCGGTTACGCTCTCGTCATTGCCTCCTCTACTTGCTTATTCGCAGTACATCGACTTAGCGGCAATAGCGGCGGTACTCATCGCGATGATCCTGATCAGTCATAGGCTATACTTGACTTACTCCAGAGCATCTGAGAAGATGGCGGAGAAGGTGTATGAACAATTCTCCAGGGAAGCAAGGCTGGTTTCGACCGCTGAGGATGAGGCTATCGCCAATGCCATAATAGGCTTCGTGGAGCAGGGCCGAAAAGAGGAACTCATAGCGTATGCGACCCACGCATTAACCCTCTGTGGATTAAGCATCAATGAAGTAATGACGGCGCTGAGGGAACTCATGGATTACAGGCAGAGGGGGATCGGATCCATATGGATATGGGAAGCTAAAAGAGCGAAAAGAGAAGCCGAGAGCGATGCAGTAACCAGAATCAATATAGTGAAGGAATTAATGACACAATTAAGCAAATGCAGTAAATCCACTAAACCCAAATGATGCTTACCTAGTCCCAACAATTAATTTCTATCCTCCAATAATATGGAGTGAGCTATATTTCTATTTTGTCTTGGGAAATTTTTTCATGCTTTTCCGCGTCTCGCAGAGTTTTCCCAAGGTCTGGGAAGGAGAGT
>JBMFVP010000045.1:0-13901 GCA_049965935.1 Thermocladium sp. | reverse complement strand
GAGTTAAGGCCAAGTATGGAGCCAAGGAGGACCCCGAGATCCCAGTGGAGGGATTAAGGGAGTTGATAGGCGAGTATAAATCTATCTATATCCAGGACGTGGGCTATACCGTGGATGATCCATGGAAGCAACTGGAGCTTGCCATCGATGCCGTCTTCAAGTCCTGGAACTCCCCGAGAGCCAAGTTCTATAGGGAGGCCAACAGGATAACGCCGGACATAGCTGACTGCACTGCCGTGGCAATAGTATCAATGGTGTTCGGAAACGCCGATTGGAAGTCGGCTACGGGCGTCCTATTCACGAGGAATCCATCCACTGGAGAGAACGAGCTTTATGGTGAGTACTTGCCCTACGCGCAGGGCGAGGACGTGGTTGCCGGGATACGGACGCCGAGACCCATCTCTAAGCTCAAGGAGGACATGCCGGAGGTGTATGAGGAATTATTCAAGTACTCCAAGATGCTTGAGAAGCATAAGAAGGAGGTGCAGGACGTCGAGTTCACCATAGAGAAGGGGAAGCTTTGGTTCCTTCAGACGAGGAATGCCAAGATGGGTCCAATAGCCATGGTTAAGACAAGCATGGACATGCATAGAGAGGGAGTCCTCACAGCGGAGGAGGCGATAATGAGGGTGAAGCCGGACCACATTATTCAAATGCTTTATCCCCGCATCGATGAAGCCAAGGCCCCGAAGCCCCTCGCCAAGGGCTTGCCGTCCTCCCCCGGGGCAGTGAGCGGGCGAGTAGTGTTTGATCCAGACACTGCAGTGGAGTGGGCGAGGAAGGGGGAACATGTTATACTCACTAGAGAGGAAACGAAGCCGGATGATGTGCATGGCTTCTACGCGGCGGTTGGGATATTGACTAGTAGAGGCGGCATGACTAGCCACGCGGCGGTGGTTGCGAGGGCGATCGGGAAGCCGGCGGTGGTTGGGGCCGAGGATATACATATTGATTATGCCAGGAGGGAGATGAGGGTTGGGGACAAGGTGCTGCATGAGGGGGATTGGGTTACCATTGATGGATTCAGCGGCAACGTTTATCCCGGCAAGGTTGAGACAATGGAGCCGCGGCTGCCGAAGGAGTTCTATGAGTTCCTCGATTTGGCGGACTCAATTTCCATATACGGGATTAGGGCTAATGCAGATACTCCGGAGGATGCCTCAATAGCTAGGAAGTTCGGCGCCAGGGGCATAGGTCTCCTGAGGACTGAGAGGATGTTCAGGGCGCCGGGGCGATTGGAGTTATTTAGGCAGATAATACTTGCCGAGAACGAGGAGGAGAGGAAGCAATTGCTTGATAGATTGGTGCCAATGCTTAGGCAGGACTTCATGGAGATCCTCGGAGTAATGGAGGGCTTGCCCGTAACTATTAGGCTCTTTGATCCGCCGCTTCACGAGTTCCTGCCCAATATCGAGGAATTGGTGGCGGAGGTCGAGAGGGCGAGGGCGAGGGGCGTTAGGGATGCTGAGAAGGAGAAGTTGCTTGCCAGGGTTAGGGCATTAATGGAGGCTAATCCAATGATGGGGCACAGGGGCGTTAGGCTGGGCATAACTTTCCCCGATATATATAGGGCGCAGGTTAAGGCCATATTGGAGGCTGGGGTAGAGTTAAGTAAGCTTGGTAGGGACGTGAGGGTTCAAATAATGATTCCGCAGGTAGCGGAGGCGAGGGAGCTGGATTACGTTATTGCTAATGTGGTTAAGCCGACGGCTGAGGAGGTGTTTAAGGCAAGTGGGAGAAGCATTGAGTTCAAGGTGGGGACAATGATGGAGACCGTGAGGGCTTGCCTCACTGCGGACGAGATAGCTAAGCGGGTTGACTTCATGAGCTTTGGAACCAATGACTTGACCCAAGCCGTTTTCAGCTTTAGCAGGGATGATGTGGAGAATAAATTCATGAGTAAGTACCTGGAGCTTGGGGTGTTGCCTTATGATCCATTCGTCACTATAGATGCTAACGGTGTTGCTAAATTAATGAAGATCGCCATTGACTCAGCGAGGGGGGCCAAGAAGGATATCGAGATAGGGATTTGCGGTGAGCATGGAGGTGACCCCAAGTCCATAGAAATCCTTGGATCCACGGTGGGAAGTGGACTTAATTACTTCAGTGCATCTCCATATAGGGTGCCGGCCGCTAGGTTAACCGCGGCCCAAGCATCTCTCAGGGTCACTGGAAGGGCGCCTAAGAAGCATGAGTATTAATTTAGTTCTCTATTCTTTTTCCCATATCATGCAATAGATTTCTCAGGCTATAGACTAATCTATACTCGTTAATGCCTAGTTCGCCTAGTCTCTGTTTCACTGTGTTCTCCAGTATATCCTTACTTGCGGCGTGAATCATGAAGTAGCAATTATAGTCCCACTTACCGGGCACCGGTATGCGCTTAACGACGTGGGTGGATTCCTCCAGGAGAGCCGCTGCCTCGCATTGCTTATTTGTGGCGTTAAACACTACCATGGAGTTCTCCCGAATACCCACGGCGTCTGGGTCAAACATTGCGTAGAAGTCCCTAATCACTCCCTCGCGCCTCAATTCGTCAAGTAGATCCACTAGCTTGTTCACAGGCATTCCGGCCACGGCGGCCGCTTCATCGAAGGGCCTCTCCACTATCTTTATTGACCTAATTGAGTCGAAGAATTGTCGGGGGAGACCCGTCTCCTCTATTGTCGGCACTGTTTCCGGTATTATCCTGAGCTTAGCCCTCGATACCCCCTTCAATACGTCGAACTTGACGTCTATTTTATATGTCCTTTCGGCGTATAGTATCACGTAGTCCTCAATTGAGAAATCGCTCACTATCTTGGCGACCTTCGCCTCTAGCTCCTGGGGCGTTGGGGCCTTGGTCACGTACCAAATGCTGTACCTTGGGTGATCCCTCAGGAAGTTGTGGGTGACGGTCTTATCCATATTAATCGCTGCAGCTACCTTATCCACGTCCATGGAAGGCACGCGGAGACCTACTAGGGCAGCTATCTGCTTCTTAGCCTTATAATTAGTTAATGCCCCTATTCTCCTTAATTGATTCCTCTCCTTAGCTCTTCTTAGGGACTCCATAACCCATGACTCGCTCTTGCCCAGTCGCTTGCCTAATTCTTGAAATGGCCTATCTACTATGGGGAAATCATATTGAGCCTGCATCACGAGCTCCGCGAAATCATTATCCATGCCCCACAGAGCACGCTGGGCTATATATAACTAAGCAATCAGAGGAGCGGGAAATTAATCAACGGGGCAAATTTTAAAAGAAATTCCTTCGCGTTAGGGGCACTCAATTAAATGATCTTATAATTAATGGGATGATACCGCTCGGAGTATTGAGTCTCCGCAGAGTCGTTAAAAGCTGAATTTAGGATCGAGATGCCATGTTAAGTAGGAGTAAAGCGAGATCCATCCTAACGCTTGGAATGTCAATTTCCCTTCTTCTCCTGATAACCATGACGACTAGGACTACTTTCGTTCTTCCGCCTTTACTGGCCACGGCCGCTACAAAGTATGGGGACCCAGAGTGGAGATTCAGGAGAAGCATCTCAGTCTTTGTTTCTTACATTATATCCGCGATAATTGCAATAATGTTCACAGGCCTAGGGTTAGTGAGCATGAGTTTCGCCCTGCTCGGAAGCCTGGTCTCCCTCTCAATAACTTCATTGCTTAGTGTGGAGCACCCTCCATCCATCCTTGCTACTTTTTTAGGAATAATGGAGCGGGCTAGCCCCATATATATTCTTCACCCCGTTGCTACAGGTATAGCAATCGTAGAGTTAACTAATTATGGAGCCACTAAGCTTATTCCTAAGGCTTGAAACCATAATGCTTTTACTTACTAGAAGCGAAGCTCTACCCACGTGTTGCGGAAGGTCTATGGATTGTTTTTGAGGGTGAGGAGGCATTTCCTGCATGGTTAAACCAGGACTCTTGGAGAGAAGGGTAATCAAATGTGTTACTCCCCGTCTACTAAACTATTGTTGCGTTGGAGAAGAGGGGATGGATTGGCGTCCTCGAGTCTTTCCTTAGGGTGGGCTTATCTAAATGTATTTAAAGTCCGGCGCCGTATATTCCATTATGTCTCTCCGAGTGGTTACGTTTGATGTGTATAATACATTGATTAGGTACAGCGATAAGTTAAGGAGCGAAGTGGCCGGCAACATTGCTAAGTACTTCAATAAGTTAGGCTACGAGGTTAATAGCAGCGTTATACTTGATTTCTATGTGGCGGTTGAGCGGGAAATCAAGGCGAGTCGCTCCAGCAGCATGTCGCTTTCTCCCCCCGCTGAGAACGTTAGGCGACTCCTCGTTAAGGTGTCGAGGAAGTACGGCATAAGGCCAAGCGATCGATACGTGAACGATATCCTCGACATAATCTCAGATACGGTGGTGAATAGCGCCAACATGATGCCTATAGAGGGGGCAAGCGAGGTTCTAGCCATGTTCAAGGAGGAGGGTTGGAGGATTGGGCTCGTTTCTAATGTCGTCTTCTGGCCTGGCCGCACATCGAGGGCAGTGCTGAATAGGTTTGGATTAAGCAAGTACATCGATTATGGGGCGTTCGCCGATGAGGTGGGGCACGTTAAGCCTCACCCATACATGTTCGAGACCGCGATCGATATGCTGACGGAGGGAAGGGAACCCGATATAGCCATGCACGTGGGGGACAACTTGGCGGAGGACTTCGCCGGCGCATTAATGGCTGGAATAGTAGCAGTACTCTACGATGAGGAATCACAGTTCACGCAGGGAAGCGGGAGCCCCATTGAGGTCATTAAGTGCCGGGGCTACATAATAAGAAAGACAATGGACTCCACGCTGATTCCCCACATGATTGATAAGGAGTGCCAAATCTAGTCCTTTATCTTCAATTGATTCACTTGCCCCTCTATAGTGACCCATGTTTAAGCCAATGAAGTGCGTGGCAATAACCCTAGATCTCAAGTTACTTGCTCCCATTAATGCTGGGAGGCCAACAAGATGCTAGGAAAACCTTATAAAATAAAGAGGGTAATGGGTGGTTAGGGCCGGTAGTCTAGCCTGGAAGGATATCCGCTTGGCATGCGGGAGATCCCGGGTTCAAATCCCGGCCGGTCCACCACTATCCTCAATGCATAAATATGGGGACTTAACTACTCAATGCATGCATTTTGGTTCGGTTAAGGATGTGCCCAGCAGCGACGTGAGCACCGTGTTGAGTGGAACGAGGGGATTCAGAATCCAGTGGCTAGTAACGAGGGACTCCGGGTCAACCAAGTTCGCGGTGAGGCGATTCACTGTAGAGGCGGGGGGTCGCATGCCGCTGCATAAGCATAAGTATATGGAGGCGGTCGTGATATTAAGGGGATCACTGAGGGTTAGGGTTAATGATGTGGAGAAAACGCTTGGGCCGGGGGACTTCTTCTTCACTGGCCCCTATGAGCCTCACTCAATCGAGAACATAGGCAGTGATGAGGCCGAATTCATTTGCACCATTTCTTATGAGGATGATATGACCATTACGCCGCTGGAATAAAATTAATTCGTGCCGTTTTGAGGCCTTACATGTATTCCCAGATTCCCTTGCCCTTATAATTATATACTATTGTCTTGTATGCAGTGACCGATTCTATGGTGTATCCAACTCCTTCCCTGCCTACGCCTGAATCCTTCCTTCCGCCGAAGGGGAAGTACCCTATTCCATGCTTGGGGTAATCATTTATGTATATAGCGCCCACTTCTAGGAGTCTCATTAATTTACGTATCTTGCTTATGTCCTCTCCGAATATTGCTGCATCTAATCCATAGCTCCTCCCATTGGATAACTTAATGGCCTCATCTATATTGCTTATTGGGGTTATTGCAGCTATTGACGCGAATACCTCCTTCTTATAGAGGTAGAGGGTGGGCAACTTATCCTTATCAACCTCTATTAGGGTGGGCTCTATGTAGTTTCCCTTCCTGGTTCCGCCATGTAGCACCTTGCCCCCCTTCTCCACAGCATCCTGGGTGGCCGCCACCACTTCCTTGGCTGTCTCCTCATCTATTAATGGCCCCATTGAGACGCCGTTCTCCCTTGGATCCCCAACCCTTATTTTCCCCAACTCGTCCAGTATCCCCTTCTTTAATTCATCATATACCTGGGACTCGGCGAATATGAACTTAATTGAGTCGCATCTCTGTCCCGCGTAGCTGGTCATGCCTGTCACTATCTTGGACGCCGCCGACTTGATGTCGGCATCCGATAACACTATTGCTGGGTCCCCGCCGCCGAGCTCCATTATGTATTGCTTAATGCCGCCGGCACGCATCACCTCAATGCCTGCCTCGGTGCTCCCGGTTAGGGATACCACTGAGACCCGGGGATCCGATACTACCTTGCTCATTTGAGAGCCGGGAAGCGTGATCACGGATAATGCCTTGCCCGGGAAGCCAGCCATCTCGAGGATTCTCGCGAACATTAATGCAACTACTGGGGTTGAGGAGGCGGGCTTTATCATTATAGCGTTGCCGGCCACCGTGGAGTAAACAACCTTATTCACTACATCGAAGAGCGGGTAATTAAAGGGGGTAATGGCTAGCACGATGCCCAGGGGCTCCCTCTTTATCACTGCCTCCGCCTCAAGGGTCTCAGTGCTCCAGTCCCCCGGCACATACTCACCGTATATTTTCCTAACATCTAGATCCGCTACCCTTAGTCTTTCTACTGCTGCCTTAACTTCGCCCTCCGCCGCTGGATATGTCTTCCCATTATTGAGCACCAACACATCTATGAAACTATCCTTAAACTTTAGAAGGAGGTCGGCGGCCTTATGATAAATCTCAAGCCTCTTCTCCCCCGGCGTGTCCCTGATATCGAATCTACCATCCACGTACATGGTCTCGAGGGCCTTGCTTATGGTGTCGAAGCCCAGGCGAGGCACTTTAGCGAGGGGGCTTTGATCGATTGGACTCCTCACTTCCTGTAGATCGCTTGCCTCAATCCAATTCCCCGCCAAGTAAGCTCTAAAGACTGGAACTCCGTCTTTTTTATACATGACACTGAACTCGGGAGGTAATTCCTTCATGGATTACTATCTCCAGCAGCTTAATATAAATCTTCAAGGTGATACTTAACATACAATAATTATAATAATCACAACGTGGCCCCGGGTTCACCCATAACACTTATTGCCTAATTGGCCGCGGCACGCTGAAGTGCATTATTGTATTCCAAGGCTATTCAGGACGTTGAGGGAATTAGGCGTGTAACCGCATAATGGGTCCTCGCCGAGGGGATCACCGCTCTCCGTGAATGCGCGTGACCTGGAGCCACCGCACATGAATCTATACTCACAGGTTCCGCATCTGCCCTTGAATTCCGCTCTCCGTATTGCCTGTAGGATCGGGTTCTCCCTATATATCTTCGCGATTCCCTCCCTCCTCACGTTGCCAAGGGGAAGCGGGAGGAAGCCGCTTGGGGTCACTGTTCCATCATACCCAACGAATATTATGCCATTGCCGTCCCTGGTTCTAGCGAATTGCGGCTTAATGGGTTCCTGCCCCACTCCGCTCATTAATTCATGGAGCCCCTGCCTGAGCTTCTCGTAGAGCGGACCTAGCTTGATCTCAGCCTTGACTTTACCTGTCTCCACCGCGTACCGTTGAAGCAGTGCCCTCCTATAGAATGGGGCCTCCACCGTTCTTATTTGTACGCCGAACATGGATGCATCGTATAGGAAATTAACGACGTCCTCTGCTTCATGGGGGTCAAGCGATTCTAGGCCTGTTCCTCTACCCACATGTATTAGGAAGAATACTTCCCAAGCATTGGCGCCGCTGTCCTTAACTATCTTGAATAGCGCGGGGAGCTCGTGGACATTCATTTTCATAACTGTTGAATTAACTTGAAACGGGATGCCGAAGCTCCTCAACATGCGCATGGCGTTAATGGTTTGGTTGAAGTGCCCCTCTATTCGCCTAATGAATTCATGTGTTCCCGGCGAAGCACCGTCGAGGCTTATGGAGACGCTTGATACGGCTAATTCCTTAATCATTGAGAGGCTCTCCTCGTTTATAGATGAAGAGACGGCGGGGGATAAGGCCACTGGGACCCCCATGTCCTTGGCGTGGCCCATTAATTCATATATGTCGCTGCGCATGAGTGGATCCCCGCCCGTGAACACCATTACTGGGTATGGTTTTCCAAAGGCAGCCACATCATCTATTAGCTTAATGCCTTCCTTTGTGGTTAATTCACCTGGAAGCGGCTTCAGTATGGCATTCGCCCTGCAGTGCCTGCATGATAAGGGGCAAGCCTTAGTGGTTTCCCAGAACACTAAGATGGGGCGATCATTTAGATCCAACGGCATTGCCGTGAATTCAACGAAGTATTTAAATAGCTTCCTCACATAACCAACGCGGCGTGTTGAGACGGGGACGGACCGATTAGTGACGAGAAGTTCCACGCACTGCAACAATGGGTTGAGCCTATCATGATAAACCAAGGCGCCGAGTGCTCCGGGCATAAACTAGGCTTCCGCTAGTAATCCTTGCGGTGGCAATTAGTTTGGCTCTTCAGTGGCTGGAGTACTCATTGTACTGCTCCACTATTGTCTTGAGTAAATTAATGGAGCTCTCATCATAGTACCTGGACGTCGTTAACACAAGTATCTTATTGTCCCTTAACCTAATTGAGTACCTGTAAACCTCATCGCGAACCATGACGAGGACATTCACGCCTAATTGGTCAAGCGCCTTAGCTGCCTCCACATCAATCTCGCCGCTGCTTTCAATGATGGAGTCCCCGGATAATATGGCAACCCCATTCAGCGATAGTAATTCCCTTAACTCATCGAGGGATGATGGTATATAACCAACCTGCGCATACGCGTACTCCACATTGGGCTTTCCAATCCTCTGCATCTCATTACGAACATCATCCAACTTCTTAGTGAGCTCCTCGAGGGCGGCCCTCAACTCATTCACTCGAGTCTCCAGCCTCTTTAAATCCATGTCACTGGCTGGCGCTGGAGGAGGCGGGGGAAGCGGCCTAGCCTCGCCGGTTGGCCTCGCGCCCTGTAACTTCTCGTCCCTCTGCACAGGCTTGGGGGCTTGCGGTTCACTGCTCATCTCCCCCGTTCCCCCAGGAAACGCTCTCTGCGCAGGCTTTGGCGCTGGGGGCGACTGCTGCTTAACGGGGGCCTTGGATTGGGCATTGTTCTTATTAATTGATTGATTGGATTTCTGCGCGTTGCTTGGCCTTCGCTTTAGCAGCATGAATATTAATATAGCAATTACGGCAATCGCTAGGGCTGCAATTATCTCCGGCAAATATGTTGATAACGACATGCAGAATAGATAAAATCAAAAGTTTTTATGCCTATCTGTGGATTTATAGATCCCTACAAAGGCACATCCCGCGCCGCCTTAAGGGATGAACCCACCGTTCATTTTAATGAGGAGCACGGGAGGAAGCCGATGACGAACTTGCCCGGCATTATGTACCTTCATGCGAGGCAAGGGGTTCTGTTTCCCTTGCAGCAAATGATTAATGCCGAGGAGTGGCCATTAGTGTTTGAGGGAGTGGATCGCGTTTATGAGCCTCTTAATGCCGAGTCTGCCCTCCTCTATGGTTACTTGGGACGTGCTTATCCTTATCCATGTGCTGAATGATCCCGATGGGGAGAAGTAGCGGCCCGGCATGAATGCGACCCCCAGCTTAAGTGCTTCCCTAAGGAGCGCATCCGCATCAATGCCCGTGTTTAGCCAGATGAAGAAACCGCCAACCGGTTCCTGGAACTCAAGGCCAGCCTCACGCACCGCCGCCGATATCACGGTTAATTTGCTCCAATATAATTGCCTTGCCCTATCAATTGATTCACGTATTAATCCCCTCTTCAGAAACTCCGCCGCTATGAGTTGAGATAAGGGGGGCGTTGATATTGTCGTGGCGCTCTTAACATTGATGAATGCTTTTGCTGCTTCCTTCGTAGTCATTATGAAGCCCACCCTGAGCCCGGGAGCAATTATCTTGCTGAACGTGGAGAGGTGAAGCACCCTATATGGATCTAGCTGAGCCATGCTTGGAGGGAGGGAATGCGTGGAGAGGGGGCTATATGGATCATCCTCCACTATGTGAAAGTCATACTTCTCCGCCAGTTCAAGCACTGTTTTCCTCTCGTCTAGCGACATGACTCTACCGGTTGGGTTCTGTATTGATGGCATCAAGTAAAGTAATCGGAGACCGGAGCGAGCGATTTCCTCCAGTTTATCCATGTCTAGTACCCCCTCCCTGACCGGTATGGAGACTACTCCATGGGAGTACGTCTTGAGTATGGGGAGAGCGACGAAGTACGTGGGGTCCTCCACGGCAACCTTGTCCCTGGGCCCTATGAGTGTTTTCCCAATGATGTCCAGCCCCTCCTGGCTGCCCACGGTCACCACAACTCCATCCGGATCCCCGAATCCCTTGAACCTAGTTATTTCTCGACGCAACTCTAGTAATCCCTGCGTATCCCCGTACTGAAATGCCTTGCCCGAGTATTGCCTTATCACATCTATGGCTATATCACCTATGCTCGGCGGAATCGCGGCTGGATCCGGTATGCCGCCAGCCATGTTTATGACGCCTCCCCGGGCCCAGGACAATATGTCCGGTACCTTAGTGTCGAAGTATCTATACCTACCTGCTAATTTCACGCATAACTATTGCTTCTACCTATTTAAGCATTGTCGCTATATATTTAGTCAAGAAAAAGCGCATTACTATACGAAGCGGCTTCATCAAAAAATGTTTATTAATGCTTTACGTAAATTAAATAACAATGAATGATTCACTGACTAAGTTGGCGAGCATGATTATTAAGGCGAAGTGCATCGTCGCATTAACCGGCGCAGGCATGAGCACCCCCAGCGGCATCCCCGACTTCAGGGGAGTCAATGGCTTATGGACAAGGCTGAACCCGGACAACTGTACGGGGGGTGGGTTTGAGTCGGATCCAGACACTGTTTGGGGATGTGTAATGGAGATTTATCAATATGTGAGGGACGCCGCGCCCAACGCCGCGCATTACGCATTAACTGAAATGGAGCGAATGGGGAAACTATGCGGAATAATAACCCAAAACATAGATATGCTGCATGAGAAGGCCGGATCAAGCAATGTCGTGCCGCTCCATGGAAGACTCGACACAGCGATTTGCCCAAAATGCGGCGCCATTCTCCCAATAACCACAGCAATAAGCAGTTGGAGAACGGGCTTCACGCCTATCTGCCCGAAATGCGGTGCAACGCTTAAGCCAAACATTGTCCTATTCAATGAAGACGTGCCCAGGCAGGAATACATAAAGGCATTCTACATGGCTAGAAACACCGATCTGCTACTAGTGCTTGGAACAAGCCTAGCCGTTGCACCAGCCAACGAGCTACCCCTAATAGTTAAGAAGCATGGAGGACTCATAGCGATAATCAACGATTCAGGCACGGAAATGGATGACCTAGCCGACGTGGTGATCAGGATGAGGGTCGAGGACGCCATGCCTCAACTCATAAAGATAATAAAGGAGCAAACCCAATGATGAGTAATCATCCAACATGCAGAGAACTCACGCATTAATCAATTTTATTGTTAATAGTGGAGCTTTCCTCGTTTCTCATTTGCGTGTCCACTCAATGGTAACGCACTTGAAACCATAGCCATTAAAAAGCACGTCAATAATCCTCCTTCTACACAACGCAAAATCAAATTAATTGCTTAGCGAGGGTTGAGGCTTAATTGCTCTTGCCGAGAACGGAGTAATTTATCTTATATATGAGCACCCATCCGTAGGGTCTCGACACGTATACTAATTGAAAACCAGGGGGCGGCGAGAGGTAATTACCGTAGTATAGGAGGCCGTATATGTCCTGGAGCCATTGAGTCGCGTTTACTCCCTGAGGCGCTTGATTTAGGAGATTGAAGCCTAGTTGCTGCGCGAATGGCTGTAGCTCAACCATTAGGTGAATGCCTAATTGATTAGATGAACCGGGCGCCGTCGCGTAGTATGGCCACGTATTGAAGAACCAAAGCGGGATTGGGAATATTTGGTTACTGCGCAACTGTGAACTGCTCTCTATTTGATTGATGCATCCAGTGAATTGCCCAGAGAGGGAGGCCGCGTTCAGGTTAAAGAGCAATTGATAAAGCGTCGAGTTGCTTAGCGGCACATTTATTTCAGTATTGAATGCTGATAGGGACGCGGTTCCAAGCAGGTCATTCAAGATATATGACGTGTTATGTCCTGATATGAGCGCCATCCAGTAACTCTTCACGAAGTCTCCCCCAGTCGGGTACTCCGGTATTAATCCACATACATCGATATTCTGCTGAGTCGATGTGGAACCGAAGCTTAATGCCGCCATTGGGGACTGCACGGGAACCGCGACCGCGCTGTAGGGTATGAACACCACGACGTACTCAGCCTTGAGGTCCTTCAATATCATGAGTGACTTAGTGACGTTCCTAGTGACGAATGCCTCGCCTATCTGCGCTATCTGTGTCCCATTAACTGTAGAATTATCCGCTAGGCTACTCTTGTTTCCAATAATCGCGGTCCAGTACCCATAATCCCACCACGAGGCCATGGAGGCATGGGCAGGGAGATTCATCTGCATCCAGTACAATGCATCGAGCCAATCAGATGATGGAACAGCGGGCGAAGTGGTTGACACTATTTGGGGCGGCGCAGCCGCTATTGCTACTCCAGGAGCAACTTGCTGGGCTAGGGCGACCGCGAATATGGCCACTATTAATGCGGCCAGCGCCAGCATGGGGATGGAGCGGCGCTGAACCAGGAACTTAATTATCATTATGAAGCCGAGAGCGGTTAATGGGAACCAGAAGAAGCCCAGCAACATTATGAGCCAAGCCTCCGAGGACGCAAAGTAAACGGCCGCGGTGGCCGCGAGCGACATTAGTAGACCAGCCACATCGAATGATGAGAGGAGGAACGCCATGCCCGTGGCCGCGAATGGAGGGGTGAGCGTGACCGTCTGGTAGAAGCTGTGGAATGGAGTTGGGGAATGCTCCGCGACGCTCTGGACAATGGCTGACCTAGCTATGGGCAGGAGGGCGCCGAGGAATTTGCCGCCGGGCAAGTGAATTATCCCTAACCCGGTCAACGCGGCCGAGACAGCTATGGCCGCCACGGCGACGATCAGTATGTACTTACCGTAACCGGCTATCTTCCGCACCTGGCTCCTCGTGAGGCGAAGGACGGGCAACGCTATTATGGATAATATTGCGGCGAGAGACATGCCGGCGCCGAGCGTCAGTAAGGCGTGGAGGCCGTACCGGGGCGTCATGGATATGAACGCCACGAAGCCGAGGTAGGTGGCTAGGTACACCAATATTATCCTGTCCAGAGTAACGCCCACGCCCATCACGCCCAAGTTAATCACCTTACCCTTATACGCCTTATACACGCCGTAGATCAGCATCACTATCATGAATAGGCCGTACACGTTCATGACGAATGTGAAGGAGCCCCAGAGCCAAGCGGTTACGCCGTTAACGGCTGCGCCTAGGGCTGCGTATGGTATCCAGTCCCGCTTCCTGAGCGCATCTATGAATAGGCCGAAGCCTAGGGGAACAAAGAATTGGAATAATGTCGAGTCCGCGAACCAACCCGCTGATCCCCTTTGGGTGAATATTATGGAGTAGGCCGTTAATACTGCGGACAGCAGCCCCACGTACTTGCCCCCTATCCTGGAGCCCAAGTAATACATTGAGAGGACGGATAATGCATTGATTACTCCAGGCAACATTATTACGGTATAGAGGAGGGAGACATGGAAGTGCTTGAGAACGTCATAGGCAAGGAGACCCGAGAAGGAGACTCCAGGGGATAGGACAATGGCCCAATTGATTCCCCAGGGATACCAGAAGTTAGTGAACCTGTATAGGTGGCCATTTATGAAGC
>JBMFVP010000044.1:0-13931 GCA_049965935.1 Thermocladium sp. | reverse complement strand
GGGAGGAGTTTATTAAAGCTTGTCGTGAGGCACCCACATGGTTAAGTTGCCCAGGGGGCTCTATGGAATAACGGATACGAGTTACAGGGCGAGGAGTCACGTGGAGGCGGCGAGGATCTTCCTAGAGGGTGGGTCCAGGATAATACAGTACAGGAGGAAGAGTGGATCCATTAGGGAAATGGTGGAGGAGGCCAAGGAGGTTGGGAGGCTCTGTAGGGAGTATGGCGCAGTATTCATAGTTGATGATAGGGTGGATGTAGCTATATTATCGGATGCTGATGGAGTTCACGTCGGCGTGGAGGACGCTCCTGTGGCTGAGGTTAGGAAGAGATTCAGTGAACTGATAATTGGGGCTAGCGCGAGCTCAATAAGTGAAGCAATGCAGGGGGAAGCGGGGGGCGCCAATTACTTGGGCGTTGGATCAGTGTTCCCAAGCCCCACGAAGCCGGATTACGAGGTTCTCGGAATAGATGGATTAAGGAGAATAATACAGGCAATACATGTGCCGGCGTACGCAATAGGGGGGATAACGCTGGATAAGGTTCCCCTCATAAAGGAGGCAGGAGCATGGGGTGTCGCAGTTATCTCGGCGGTTCTCGGCGCGGAGGACCCGGTTAAGGCGGCTAAAGCATTCACGGAGGCATGGGGTGAATAAGGATTAAGGCCAAGCCGAGGGCCACGGATGTCGCCAGTAGATTGATTAATTCATTTGATGCTATTCCCCACCTAATCCTCACTGTTCTCGCGCCGCAGTGATGCACCTCGTAATCAGTGGTCACGCCGCACCTTGGACACAAGTACTTGGGTTGAAGGAGGGCGCCGAGGACGCTGTCCACTACTTCGCCCATGTATCCCACCAGCCATAGGATTGGGTAATCGTTGGGCGGCGATGATAGCCACACGTATGAGACAGGGAACGGAAGCAAGGCTGCTGCTCTGCTGATTAGGAGGGCCGTCATTATCATTGCAGCCGAGCCGGCAGCGGAACCGAGTTCCCCTAGAACGGTGACTCCGCCCGACGTGCCTGGGGACATCTTGATCCAGGGCTTAGTTATTAAGCGGGGCTGAGACTTGCTTAGGATCCCTACCTCGCTTGCCCAGGTATCCGCCGATGAAGTAGCAATGCTTACCACGAGGAGATCCAGCAGCTCATTGCTGGGGTGAAATGCGGCAATGGCGCTGATTATGCTTGGAATAATGCCGACGGCCAATACCTGCCTTGCGGTTCTCCCCTCTAGGTCACTTCCAACGCCGAGAGTGCGTTTCCTTACTGCGCCTAGCCGCGTCACTATTGTGGATAGAAACAGGAAGACAATGAAGAAGATAACGGTGAGGGGCCCACTCAATGAAATTAAGGTACCGATAAGCACGGCGGCTGGAGCCGCGCCTCGCCTAATCACCCTTAGCTTAATTGCGGCCAGCGTCAATGCAATGGATGCCGTGAAGCCTATCGCGAAGTAGTAAGCAACATATTGCATTGTCCATGCGATTATGAGGGGATTTTAAACTTAAGCCGGATCTATAAGTGAAACAGAAATTAACTATCTTAATCTCCACGCGATTTTTAACTAAATTGAGAACCAAGTAAGAGAATGCTTGAAATTAGGGAAACATGGGGATGCAGCGCATTTAGATATGTATCCCTTAGCAGGCACTTAATTATGTATTTGGAAACCGAAGTTTATTAATTATGGGCGGGAAATCGCTTATTCTTGTATTTTGGATAACTCACTTCATTTTTAATCGTTGTCTATGAATTGGGCATAAATGTGTAAATATCATTATTTATTTTGATTTTATTCGTTTCAGATGTGTTTTCTATTAATTTGTGTTCTCATCGTTAGCCTGTTCCGGTTAACTTGCTTTCTATTTGGCTTGGGGTTAATTCCTTCGTTTCAGGCATTAATAGGAATGACCATAATGCGACGAACAATATGGCGCCTCCAAGTAAAGCAAATGCTCCACCGTACCCAATCTGACCAACCAATACTGGAAGCACATATGTGCTGGCTGCAGCCCCTATCCTGGAGAACAACGCTGCCAATCCGTGTCCAGTCGCCCTAACCCTTGTTGGCCATAGTTCAGCCAATGCCACAGTGTATGGTCCTGGACCGAAGTTCATGAAGTAGTAATAAACGGTGAATAGGAACATTATTAACGGGAACGCTAGGCTCCCCTTGAAGAATCCCATGTAGTATAAGACTAAGCCAGCAATCATGTCTATCCCCATCATTAAGGAACCAACTATTACCATTAATCTCCTGCCCCACTTATCGTAAGCCACAGCAGCCGTGTAGTACCCGAATAATGCTATTACCCAGTACAGCGCTGATGCCAGGAACGATAATTGAGGCGTGGTTAATCCAAGTCCCTTAGTTATGTACGGCGTGTATAGGTTGGATCCATAGAAGGCTATATCAGCCACTGGCCACCACACCCAAATGAAGAGCGTCGTCTTCCACATATTGCCCTCAAAAAGCGCTTTAATGGATGGCTTCCCCGACTTACCTGGATCAATCGCCGCGGACGAGCCTCCTGTCATTTTCTTAACCACATCATCATGGGTCTCCTTCATTTTTCGTCCAAGGCTTTCCTGAATTGCGGCCCATCGTGGGCTCTCCAATATACCCATCCTAAGTATTATAATGACTAAGCCCCAAATGGCCTCGCTTCCAAGCATTATTCTCCATGCCAGGTTCGGGTTACCGGAGTATGCCACTGAGAATGCGAATGCCGAGAGGAAGCCCACTACTGATCCAATGCCCCAGAAACTATTCATGGAAGCCAAAGCAAAGCCCCTTCTCTTTGCGGGGGCGTATTCAGCCACCATGGTTGGGGAAAGGGCATAGTCACCACCGACCCCAATACCAATGAGGAGCCTAAGTATGTAGAGCTCCGTGAAGTTTGTCACGAATGCGCTGAGGAAGCCGAATACCACTAGAAATATTAGGTCCCAAATATAGAGATATCTTCTACCGATTCTATCTGCGAATGCTCCAAAGGTTGGTGCGCCGACCGCCACACCTATGAATGCTGAGGAAGCCAGCAAACCTGTTTGACTGGTGGTTAAGTGCCAAAGGGGGACTAAGTATATTAGTGCGGCGCCTATGATTAATGTATCATATGCATCCACGAATTGACCCATTGATGCGGTGAACCAGGCAAGCCAGAAGTATTTGCCCAGTTTTCGGAGGGGCATATCATCGAAGTTTACTCCATTTGTCCCCATGATAGTGGGATTAACTAGTTTTTTTAAGCTTTTTGCTAGATTATAATTATAGATTTGCCAAATATAAAATGTTTTTCACAATGATATACTATTAATTATTATTAATATACTACTATTAATTATTATTAATATATCATTCAATAAATTAACCCAGTACATTAGTTCCCCATTGATCTATGAAGACCTAATCCCAAGAACTGCTAATTATTTAGTCACTTCTTTGTTTTTCATTGCATAATCTATTATGCTCCTCAGTTTCTTTATAACGTCCTCCATCTCTGAATCGCTAGGAAATAGAATATTTCTTCCAGCAACTACGCCGACCACATTATTTCCAGCCAGTAATGCTTCCTTCACGTTCTTAATGAATTCTCCACTATCGCCGGATCCGCCGCCCAACATCATTATGGGTAATGTAGTGGATTTAGCAACAATTTGGAAATTGCGAGTGAAAGGTAGCTTCAAAAACCTATTAAAGGTGCTGTAGCCCAATCCTGAAGCTACATTAACAACAGCAGCTAACTCATAAGGGTCATCAATCACAGCATAACCATTATTTGCCTTACGCACAGGAAATACTTCAATGAATAACGGCAACTTCAAGTCAGAGCATTCCCGTGATATTTCATGGGCATAGGTAAGAGCATTTAGTGTTCTATCATCGCTTAAGTCGATCCTCAATAAGAACTTCGCTCCATCCAATCCCAGTTTAGCAATATCGCTGGGCCTAAATGCAGTGACCCTATCATCCAATTCAAAAATAGATCCGCTTAGTCCACCCCTATTAATGGACCCTATTATGATTTTCTTACCTAAATATTTCTTTAATGGCATGTCGAGCTCGTTTTCAACTATCTCGACTAGAATCAATAATTCATCCAATATATCGGCGGTAAGCAAGATGCCATCCACTTCATCGAGCATCAACGCCGCGAAGACCTTGGTCAACAATCTCCCTCTATCCAATAATGCATACTTATCATTTCCCACGGAGAAGTTCATCCTAGCGGGATGATCAACAGCAAGTATCATCAAACCCCTCTTCACTGCGTCCTCCAAATTCGGCCTCTCCCTTTTCCGCAATATATCATATGCCTCCTCCCTAATTCGAGCATTAATTCTATATCTCCAAATATCCTTTGATATATTGCTAAGCTTCCTTAAGCCTGCCTCTCCAATGCTAGGCATAAAACTATCCCAATGGTAGATCCACTGCCTTCTTGTTTTGCATTGATAACCTAGCGGCTAGCGCTATCTCCAAGGCAGCCTTACCATCCTCTGCCGTGACTAATGGCTGTTTATCGTTTCTCACAGAATCTATGAATGCCCTTATCTCCTCTTCATACGCCTCCCCGAATCTTTCTATGAACCACTCATATTTATCTTGCTTCTTGATCATTATCATATCATTACTATGCGAGGAACTAACCGGTGTCACCAATATGGAGCCTTTGGTACCAAGAATTTCAACTCGTGTATCATAACCATAAGCACTGAATCTACAGGCATCCACGTATGCCATTGCATTGTTAGACAGCATTATGGTAGTGGTCGTCACATCATAATCTCCTTGGCCTACTATTCGAGAGCCCTGGGCCATTACAGATCTAGCCTCTGCATTGGCAAGCCATCTAATCGTATCGTAATCATGGCTAGAGGTATCCAAGAATATGCCGCCGCTTATCTCCACGTTAACGCCTGGATTAGGAAGTGGGGGATCACGTGTGACCGACATTATATAAATCAAGTCACCTATCTCCCCTGAATCCATATAGTTCTTTATTTTCTTATACAGAGAATCGAAACGCCTCTGGTAACCAACTTGTATCCATACCTTTCGCTTCTTAGATAAATCTACTATCTCATTTGCATTTTTTAAATCGAGCGCCAAGGGCTTCTCAACAAATACATGCTTGCCGAGACCCATTGCTGCCTTAATTATATCGGGCTTAAATGCCGTGGGCACCGCTATGACTACTGCATCCAAATCCTTGTTCTCCAATAACTTGGAATAATCATCATACGCCGTCGTATGAGTCTCCGAGGCAACTTGCTCCGCTACCCTTCTATTAGAGTCGGCAACCCCAATTAGTCTTGCACCATCGACCTTACGAGATAACGTTAATGCGTGGAATCTACCCATTAAACCAACCCCTATAACCCCTATGTTTACCGTCATGCCAGTACCAATGATGCCTCTTTTAAAAATTTTGTGTAAAACTAGACTATAATTAGACTATTTAATAAAAAATATACTGAAGTATCGTTGTATATAAAATAGATTTAATACCACCTGGTTATTATTATTTTTCTATCGGTGAAGAAGTCCACGGTGTCTATTTGAGGATGATGGCTGCCTAGCCCAGATATGCCCTTGCCTCCAAAGGGGAACCAGCCGACCGGTGCAGCAACGCCTATATTTACTCCAACATTCCCCACTCGTACTTCATTGGAGAACGTTCTGGCCCATTTACCATTCTGAGTGAATATGACGGCGGAATGATGATACTTCCCTTTATTTATCCATTCTATAGCATCATCCAATTCCTTGGCTCTTATCAAGTTAACTACAGGTCCGAAGATCTCTTCTCTGGCTATGCTCATGGATGGACTAACATCCTCTAGAATTGTCGGTCCCAGATAAAATCCATCGGGATACCCATCAAGCTTAAAGTCTCGTCCATCCAGCACAAGCTTAGCGCCCTCGTTTAAAGCATCATCTATTTTCTTTATAACATTGCGCCTATATTGGCTGGTTGTCATGGGCCCCATCTCTACCTCCTCATTCAAGCCATAGCCTATCTTCAATGCCCTCGTCCTTTCAGTGAAGGAACGCTTGAACTTGTCATAATAATCATCGTTCCCGACCACCACTATGTTTTGTATTGCTAAACACCGCTGGCCCGCATTGCCGTACTTAGAATGAACTAGGGCCTCCACGGTGTTTTGAAACTCCGCATCCGGCATGACAACTGCATAATTGGCGGCTCCCCCACCTCCTATATACCGTTTACCTGAAGCAGCCGAAGCTTCATATAGCTTCATGGCTATCGAGGATGTGCCCACGAAACCAGTTCCCTCTATGTGCTCATGAGATACTAAGTGCTCTACCACGGAATTATCCAGGTGAACCAGATTAAGGACCCCGGGCGGAAATATTTCCGCTATTAATTCCATTACATATGTCATAGGTATGGGCGTCACAGGACTAACCTTAACCACCATGGTATCGCCCAAGGCAATGGCATAGGGTATAAACCAGAAAGGAATCATAACTGGAAAATTATAGGGAGTGACCGCGGCGAACACGCCGAGAGGCTCTCGTGACATGACCTCATCTATGCCGTCCGCGATTTCACGTTGATATTCACCTTTAGATAGGGAAAGCAATACAGCTATGGAGCTCTCCACATTCTCTATACTCCTCCTTATGTCACCCCTCGAATCTCCAATGGATTTACCATGATTCTGCGTATTAACTCTAGCAATGACTTCTTTATTGCTTTCAAGCACCTGCTTAAGTTTGAATAAATATTGAAGCCTATCCGGTATTGGTACTTGGCTCCAAGACTTAAATGCCTCATATGCCGCCTCAACAGCTTCATCAGCATCATCCTTCGTGCCAAGCGGAACCTCCCCTATAATGCTTCCTAATCCGGGATCATATAATGGAGCATAGTTAGTCGCGCGTGACTCAACCCATTTACCATTTATGAATTGCTTTAATTTACCATAATTTTTTCTAGGAACATCTAATACCGGCATTAGCGCAATATGCTAGAGACCTATAAAAATATTAACTCATTACAGCATTAATTCAATAGTTAAATGGAATAAATTAATCCAGTCCCCCTTTGCCTAAAAGGCGAGACTTTATGCCTTTTATTGGTGATCACATATTTATGTCATTTTCAAGCCATTGAAGTCAGCCATGGAAATGTAATGAATTAATACTTAAAATATCTAGTATTGCCACTAAAAATAGATTCATGCATGACGCGACGGTATATCCCAGTACCCATAAGCCTTAGAACCACTATACGGGAATTTCCTCTCGACTATAGCCTCAATAACCGTGGGCGTATTCATATTAATTGCCTTACGTAATGCATCCCGCAATGCATTGGGGGATTCCACCTTAATGTATTCTGCGCCATATGCATGGGTTATTTTCTCGATTGAGAATTCGTATAATGAATTATCGGATCTTCTAAACTCGGTTCTATAGATGCGCTCCATGAAGCTCCTGATCTGGAGGTCCCTGATCGATACCCAACCATAATTATTCAACACCAAAACTATTATCGGTATATTGAATTGAACTGCAGTGGACAACTCAATGTTATTCATAAGGAAGGACCCATCGCCCTCTACTGCAACCACTACCTCATTTGGCCTGGCTAACTTGGCGCCTATCGCAGCGGGCAGAGCGAAGCCCATAGTGGAGAATCCGCCTGAACTTATAAATGTCAATGGTTGATAAGCCAACCATTGCTGGGAGAATATTTCCTGAGGCAAACCAGCGCTCAGAGTTATTATTGCACTCCTCGGAAGAACCTCTCTGGTCACCTTAACTATATTTGGTATACCCATCGGCGATCTCTCTCTCATTTCCTCCATTTCCTCGATCCATTTCTGCTTTAATTCCTTGAATCTCCTATACCATACAGTGTTCTCCTTTTTTCCTCCAGCTATCATTGAAGCCAAGGCATTATATAGGGCCGACATCGCTGAGCCGGCATCCGCCACAATCCCCACCTCGACAGGGTAATTCTTGCCTATCTCGTGATAATCTATATCTATCTGTATTAATTTAGTGGGAGGTATATTGAAGGTTATATCAGGCACATATGAGCTGGTTGTCTCATCACTGAATGTGACTCCTATTGCCAGAATGACATCAGCAGATTTAGTTAATTCATTGGCCACCGAGCTACCTATGTTGCCGGGGGAATAGGCGTAAAGATCATGATCCTCCGGGAATCCTCCCTTGGCATCCCCCCTGAAGGTAGTCATGACGGGGGCATTCAGTAATTCGGCTACCTTCAGTACTTGCTCTGATGCGCCTGACATTGTAACGCCGCCCCCGATTAATATGATGGGGCGCTCCGCGTTTATCAGTATCTCTGCAGCCCTTTTTATGGCGTCTGGGTCCGGATAAATGCGGCCCATCGGTATATACTTAAGGGGGTCAGGCACATCGGTCGTTATCTTGCTTACTTGTATGTCCATCGGCAGATCTATTAGGACGGGGCCAGGTCTTCCGCATATTGCCTCCCTATACGCATTTGCTAATACTCGGGGCAATTGCCTTATGTTGGTAACCAGCCAAGTTCTCTTTGCAAAGTGATCCATTCCATTGGAATAATCCACCCAATGTTTTCTCTCTATTTCTTGAAAGATCCCCATCCCAAATAAGTATGTTTGGATTTGGCCAGTTATCGCTATGAATGTAGAGGAATCCACGAATGCCGTGGACATTGCTGTTGCTAGGTTTGTAGCGCCTGGTCCCACAGATGTGGTTACAACGGCAGGCGTTCTCCTGTTTGCCCTGAAATAGCCATCAGCCATATGGCCACCCCACTGCTCATGCTTCACCGGAATCAGGGTTACATCGGGCTGCACGTCAAGTATAGCATCCACTATATTGACATTGCCATGACCGGGAATCCCGAATACGTACTTTATTCCGGCTTTTTTTAGGAATTGCGCAATTAGTTCGGAGCCATCGTACTCTTCTTGATTTGGCATGTTTTGGTAAAATATTAATATTAATTTTAAGTTTTTCCAATTAAGTTGAATGACTAAGAATTCTATATAATGACTTACTTTAAACGAGATCTTACGGTTTCCACTATATAATCCTCCAGTTCTTGAGGGGACATTTTTCCGCCCTCCGTATCCAATACGATGGTTCCATGATCCATCACTATTATGTGATTAGCCACAGAGTGGACGTGGTGGATGTTATGGCTTATTATTATGGCAGCCATCTCTCTGGTTCTCTTCTCTATCAGTGTCTTAACGAAATCAAGCACGCTCTTGGATTCATAAACTGAGAGAGCGGCGGTGGGCTCATCTAGTATTAGTATTTTTGCATTAAACATTAATGCCCTAACTATAGCAACCATCTGCCGTTGACCGCCCGACAATTCTTCCGCATACTTATCCACGTTTATATCTATCCCGAATTCCTTTAGTAATTTGGTGGTCAGTCTCCTCATTGTATTTTTATCGAGAAGACCCGCCCTAGTGGTCTCACGCCCGAGAAATACGTTCCTATATACAGGTAACTGGGGTACGAGAGCTAAGTCTTGATAGACGGTCTCTATGCCTGCTAATCTGGCCTCCTTTGGTGAATTGAAGGATACTGACTTTCCATTTAACAATATCGTGCCCCTATCTGGCTTGAGGTATCCAGCCAATATCTTGGCTAATGTAGATTTGCCAGCCCCATTATCTCCCACTAAGCCTATAAGATCGCCATCCTTTATATTAAATGAGACATCCCTTAGCGCAGTGACGTGACCGTAACTCTTCCAAAGGCTCCGCACTTCTAACATAAGTCGACAAGTCTTATGCTTATTTTTATTCTTTTTGCGAATAAATAATTCTTTATTAATAGCAATTAATATAAAGAAATATTTAATAATAACAAGCAACCTATTATTGAGTATGGTCGAGCGGACTGAGTTACGAAAGAAAACATCCATGTTCTTTAAACTTCATAGGGAAGTGATAACGGCCATCATTTTCGTGCTATTGATTGCGATTTTTTACACAATTAATCCCCTCCTCATGACATTATCATCTTGGGCAAGCATAATGATAACGGCATCTGAGTATGGAATAGTAGCTATCTTTATCACTCTACTGCTAATAGGTGGGGAATTCGATTTATCAGTAGGCTCAGTCTTCGTATTGGGTGGAATGTCATTTGGCATTTTGATCAATATGGGCTATAATCCATACTTGGCGCTTTTCATATCGTTGGCCGTATCCATGATTGTGGGCTTAGCAAATGGATTGATAACAGTTTACCTTAGTGTGCCTTCATTCATAACCACATTAGGGACATCCTATGCATTGGAGGGATTATTACTGATAGTAACGGGGGGATTCCCGATATCAATAATGCTTAGAAATGTTCCGTTCTGGCCAATATTGAGCGGAAAGGTTTTTTACGGCATAAATGCTTGGACAATATGGTTCATAGCCATAACTGCCATATCATATGTCCTACTGGAACACACGAGGTTCGGGAATCACATATTTGCAACAGGGGGCTCCGTTAGGTCGGCCTATGCCGTTGGGGTTAACGTAAAGATGGTTAAGATGATACTATTTATGCTCTCTGCATTGGCAGCGGGATTCATGGGGATACTCTCATTAACATACTTCACCTCCATGTCCGTTGATGAAGGGCAAACTCTTCCATTATTGACCCTTGCCGTGGCAGTGATAGGGGGGACCCCATTGACCGGGGGCATAGGCAAGATGCAGGGCACCTTCTTGGCATCCTTGATAATAGGCTTAATTTATGTCGGATTAGTATTGGCTAAGGTACCGTCATATTGGTACATAACATTCGTTGGTATCATATTGATAGCTGTGGCTGTGATAAATCAGAAAGCAATTGGAGCCAAACTAATACCAACTTAGTCTTAATTAGCATGATTAATAGCTATTAATATAAATATTAACAACTATTAATATAAATAAACAATGTATTTATAATGCGAAAAGTTTATAAAAATATAGCATATCTTATACTAATGATCAAAAAATCTACAAAACTAGGCATATCAAGTCAGACAATAATTATAATTGTTCTGGTTGTAGTAGTAGTTGTACTAGCTGTGGCATACGCATACAAGCCTTCTACCTCATCTACAACGACTACACCCACGACTAAGCTAGCCGCACTGCCGGTCATTTGCCCAGCTCATCCAAATCAAAAGCTTACAGTATACTTTGTTACACATGGAGCGCCCACAGACCCATTCTGGGTACCCATAGTGGAGAGCTCGGTCTATATGGGGGATCTATTGAATATGTCGGTTATATATGAGGCGCCGAGCACATTTTCTATATCGAGTCTAGTCAATTTGATGCAATCCGCCTTAGCGGCCCATCCCAATGGCTTGATAATATCGGTGCCGTCGGGCACTGCGGTGGAACCCATGATTGAGGAGGCGCATAGCATGGGGATACCCGTCATAGTGGTGAACGTGATACCGCCACCTGGCAGCTTACCTGGCTTTCCATATAATGATACATTAGCTTATGTGGGGCAGTATGACTATGAAGCAGGAGTTGGCGCCGGCCAATACATGATAACATGGTATGAACATAAGTTCGGAACAATGCCGACCCAGATAGTTATTTTCAATCATGAACCAGGTCTCCTAGCAGAGACGCTTAGAATTGATGGAATAGAAAACGTTACAAAAAGCATTGATCCAGGAGCCACTGTAAATGTGGTTCCCACATCCCTTAACTACGCCGATTCATACTCGATAATAACTTCGTATTTGGAGGCGCATCCCAATACTCAATTAATAGTGACCCTGGGGCCTGCCGGAACTGATCCGGCCGTTGCGGCTGTTAATAATATGCATCTAAATGGCAAGGTCTTCATTATGGCCTTCGATATAGATAACGCCACGTTGAACGCAATTAGGAACGGAACATTAATAGGAACCGTCGATCAGCAACCAATGGAGCAGGGCTTCCTGCCTGTCTTCGAGATGTGGTTATATCTCTGCTATGGAATAGTTCCTCAATATAATATGACCACAGGACCATTCATACTTAATAATAATACCATAGGATTATACAACTATCAATTAGTGGCCAGCAGCAAATATCTAACTCCCTACCTAAAGGCAATAACTGGTTAAGCATTAAAGCAGCCATATAGATAAAAATTAAACATTTTTATTATTTCATCCTAAGCTTAAGCATATTACAATTCTTCTTTACATAAATGACATTATTAGCGTCTCAAGAAGGAGTGGAGGGATTTATATTTAGTAAAGAATTTATTTGACTGCTTATTATTAAGTCATGGAACTCAAGATAACAGATATGAGGGCCCAATCTGTTCAGGCTAACTTCGAATGGACATTTGTTAAAATATATGCAGGGGATTTATATGGCGTGGGGGAGGCTGGACATGCGCCAGGCCTCATCGGCATGTTACCCTCCTTCAAGAAGTTGTTAATTGGAGAGGATGCATTAAAGATCAGGAGAATTGAGCAGAAACTTAGGTGGGCTACCCACTATTCAGGTACTACTACTTATCACATGATTTCCGCAATAAACATTGCCCTATATGACTTAGTGGGCAAGTATCTCAATATACCCATATGGAAATTAATTGGTGGATATAGGGATAGAGTTAGAGTGTATGTGGATGCGCATGGAGGTAAGGGATTGGAGGCCATGAATTCCTTGGCCATGCCCGTAAAGCCTGCTTGGCTTAATGATACTAGAATAGAGAAGGATAGGGTGGTTTCAATGGGCAATCCAATACATGGTAGGTTATCCATAGAGAAGTGGAACGAGGATTACAGCCCAAGCGCCTATGCAACTAGAACCAAGGAAATGATTGAGGAGGGATTCACCGCAATTAAGTTTGACTTAGATGTGCCAACCCCCTACACGGATCCAACGTTAATAATGAGTGGTGAGTTATCCTTAAAGGATGTGGATTACTTGGCATCCTTGGTGAGGGCTGCTAGGGAAGCCGCTGGCGATGGGGTCGATCTAATGTTTGATCTGCATTGGAGGTACAATATCAATACTGCTGCTAGGATCTGCAAAGCAATAGAACCATATAGGCCCCGCTGGATCGAGGATCCAGTGCCTGCACAGATGACCATCAGCAACTTGGATGAATATAGGCTATTAACCCAGCTCTGTCAAGTTCCAATTGAAACGGGGGAAAACATGTATACAGTTTATCAATTTAAGGACTTATTGGGGACCGGCGTTAGAGTGTGGGCTCCAGACCTCGCGAAAGCCGGTGGAATAGGGGAGGGAATCAGAATAGCTGACCTTGCCTCCATGTATGATATAGAGCTATCCCCGCATAATATAGGATCACCCATAGCTACAATGGCTCATGCCCACATGGCATCCATGGCCAATACATTTGGCGTGCTGGAGTTCCATGGCCATGATATACCATTTTGGAATAATATAATAAAGCCTAGGAAACCCCTGATAAGTAAGGGCTTTATTGAGTTAAGCGATGAACCGGGGCTAGGCATAGATTTAGACATAGACGAAATGAGGAAAATATGGCCAGAATTCGAATTATGATTAAGTTACTTTCAAATAAATTAATACCATTGAAAACCACTAATAAATCCATGTTAAAGAGACCCATACTATAGAAGATGTTCTTTACCTGCTGGGCTCGTTAACGCCCCTCGGTTTAGTCTATCTGATCCAAAACGTCAAACCTCGCCCCTTCCAGGGGCCGGGGGTAAAGGCTTTAAAATGAGGCTTCATTCCTCCACCGTGGCACCCTCCCCCGGTCAACTTATTGAGGATGAGGGGCGGGAGCCGATTACCCCCGCAACCCCAAGGGGAGGGAGTCCACGAAGCCAAGCACCCCAACAGGAGGACAAACGTAGTTCGCCTCCTACCAAATGGCTACCAAGAAAGGAAGTTGAGGAGACTAGCCAACGCC
>JBMFVP010000043.1:0-13956 GCA_049965935.1 Thermocladium sp. | reverse complement strand
CATGCAGAGAGGGATGCATGCAAAAGCACTGATACCCCATGGGGGCAACTCAGAGACGGAGACCCCAGAACCCCCAAGCCTCAGCGAGGAGAGTATGTCAGTAATAAGCAAAACATATCATGTATGCATTTAAAACCTTACCTCACTATTAATGAGGGGGGCTTGCCATATCAAAGTTTTCTCCATTAACCCCTAACTTTATAAGTCAGATGGGACTTCATAAAAATAAATGTCGGTGATTGATAGATTAAACGTATTGATAGAGAGTCTTAAGAGCATTAAATCATCATGCCGAGATCCCGACCTAATAGAAGAGGCAATAAATAAAGCGCTTGAGGTGGAACGAGATGTGTCTATAATGGCTGACTCCCTAATTGATATATATACAAAGTCAAGATACCTAGTCGAGAAGTATATCGGTAAGGGATCAGTTGCGAATATTGATCAACGAATAACTCAACAAATACTTGATATGATAGGAACAAGTTCATCGCTTGATAAAATACTTGAGGGCAAGGACGAGGATGAAACTCAAATGATAATTCATATCTTGAATGCAATGAAACAAGAAGGGCTGGTTGACTTCAATATTACGTTTGTGAACGGAAAAGTCAAAATAAACATCAATAGATCGCTCTAAAATCAACGTGAGTTACCCTTGTTCCTTAGGGTTGGGGTTTTTGCCTCCTGTCTCTTTATGCCTGCGCCCACTGAGGAAAAACCAGAAGGGTTAAGGGTAAGTATACACATAGGCAACAATAACTAAGCCTTAAGAAGAAAAAAGTATTACTAAAATAATACATCCCCACCCTAAAGAGCGAGTTAAAAGCACATTAATAATTGTAACTTGCTAAACTATCCATTTAATTGAATCAATGGTTATTGAGTTACGTAGGGAGGCCAGTGCTTCTCCAGGTATCTTTACCTTAGCCTTAACCTCACTATGATCCACCAAGATAGTTACATCATTGGTTCTCATTAATAATGCGGCTAAGCCGTTGCTCTTGTACTTAAGGTAATGAATGCTCCTAGCTTGTGCACCTGGTTCATAATCGCTTGGGTAGATCGGCAATGGCTTTATTACATTATCATTTATCGATAAACCTATTCCCCTCTCTATACCACTATACCTGGGAAGCAGTCTCCTCATCTCGTCATCATTATATACATGTATAAATAAGGTAAATGATACTTCATCGTGGCTTGGTATCATTGGTTGATAGGTACTTATTATTTCCCGTATCATTTGCTCATCATCCGTGCCCTCCATGTGAATGGTTTCCTCTATTTGGAACCAAACTGTGGCTGCGTCCTCAAATAAAATCGTTAATCTATCAGTCAATTTAAGGTAACGAGGAGCCTTATAACTAGAGATTGCTCTGTATGCTTCTTTCCTTATCTTTTCATACTCAGATGCCGGCTTAATAGCATTTATTAACCGTAGTATTTCGTTCTGCATGCGGCTTCGCTTTTTATTCTTATAATTTACCTAGGGTTTCGTCCTCTACTTCAGCCTTGATGCCCTTGTTCTTATAATATTTCTCTAGTGCCTCATTAAATCTATTAGCATGATACCTCTCGACTTTGGCAACGGCTTCGAACCATTCAGCTACTTCTTGATAACCCTCATCTCGCGCTACCTTAGCGAATCCTGGATACATTTGGGTCCATTCATATGTCTCACCATATATTGATGCCTTAAATGCATCCTCTATTGTTTTTATCTCTATATCGGCCACAGGATCGGCGCCAAGATACATTAAGTGACCAAATGCGTGGCCAGTCTCGGCATTAGCTGTTTTCTCGAATACCTCAGCGACATCGTTCAAGCCAAGTTGCTTAGCCATCCTTGCATAGTACAAATATCTTCTATTAGCCATGGATTCCCCTTGAAAAGCCGCCTTTAGGTTTTCATATGTTTTGCTTCCCTTTGGGATTTTAGTACTCATGAATTGAGCAAAGCTATTAATAGTTAAAAAACTTACGTCTTTAACTAACTGGCTTAAGTAAAGGTGATTATTTTTAAAGACTACTCATTATGAATTGACCTCCTTGTCCTTAATCGAATTTTTTTCTTAAGGGTTTTGGGTTTATTGTTTCTCGGTGGGTTTCTATTATGTGGAATTCCCTTGGTGATTGAATATGGCGCTGGAAGCCCTCATCATGATTAAAGCACTGCTCAAAATCAAAAAGCCCCGAAAGCCACATAACAAAATTGACCGACATCAGGCAGTAAGAAATCCTGCTTAAAAATCCATCAATCTTAAAAGGCAAGGTTTGTCCTGATAAAAATAGGCGGTGAGCATCCGTCTTTTAAGGTAGGAAGGGAATCTAACTTGGATTAATTGCATTTTCAAAAAACCTTTTTAAGCTAAATAAATATTCTAAATTGATTTAAATGTCAATGTATAGAAAGGTAATTCGAATAGGCGAGAAGAGCATAGGCATAACATTGCCGAAGAATTGGCTTGACTCAATAGATATAGGGCTCGGGGACTTAGTTGAGGTAAGGGCGGCGGGGGATATGTTAGTGATAAAGCCGGTCACCACGGGAAGACCGGAAGAGAAGCCCACGGAATTCTCGGTAAGCGATGATATTGATGAAGTAAGTAGGATAATAATAGCCAGTTATATAGAGGGGCTCGACAGCATGGCACTGAAAGGAAAGCGAGAGACCATAAGGCGAGCGTATCAACGAATAGAGCCCAAGCTCCCGGGTTCTCTAATACTGGAGGGCGAGTCGGAGACCATAATAAAAATAGCGACCTCCGAGGTTAATGTGGATCTAATCGAAATATTATCTAGCATGTCGTCCATGCTTAATTCAATGTTTGAGAGACTTGTGACGTATCTGGAGAGCAATGGGGATAAAAATATCACTGAGCTTCTGGAGATGGATGATCAAGTAGATAAATTATACTTCCTTGCCCTCAGAGCAATAAAGAAATTATCATTCAAGGATCCAAAGGAATCAATAGATGATACGCTTGTGGTGAAGAATATGGAACACATAGCGGATGCATTGGATAGAACCGCTAATTTCATCCGTAGATCAAATTTCTCCCAAGCATGCCTATCCACTCTCTCCACTAAGGTAAAGGATGTATGGTCATACTCACTAAAGGCCATTACCGCCTACTTATCTAATTCGAAGGATAACGCACTAAGAGTAATAACCAATAGAGAGGCAATGTTGGACAACATATTCAACATTATAAAAGAGGGACACTGCGAGCGCGATATTGCCGGGGTAATACATGAAAGCCAATTAATAATTGCATTATCTGTGGATATTGCTGAATCGACATTCTCCAAATATGTGCGTCAAATAATTTAGGATCCCATAATCAACTCAATCAATTAATGCGAAAACAATTAGTGCATACGTGAATTACCCCTTATGGATCTTCCGCTTCCTTACATCCTCCCTCACCCACATGATAGAGATTACGGCAGGTCCTCCACAAGCATGAATTCCCCACTCCCAGAGATACGACTCAATAAGGTCAAGGCCAAATCAACTACACAATATACTATAAAGCATTTCTATGAAGTCATCCCTTCGCAGAAGAGGACTTCTACCCCTCAATTCCTGAGGTTAAAAATGAGTTAACCGCGTCGGTAGCGGTACTGCCCATTACTAAGGCATACTTCTTACCCTGCATCTCCATTACATGAGCATTAGGAGATACAACGTTGCCTTCATACTCGACAGCTATTATTCCCCTCAATCCTTTGCCTATTGCCTGCACAGTGAGTGATCCAAGCACTGGAGGCACGCCGAAAACTGGTTCACTTATTTCGTTATTGAATTCTATATATATTCCTTCATTGCCCTTCCTAAAATAATCTAGTGAAAGTAATGATACGATAAAACCTCGCTTAAAGCCAGCACTTATCAGTTTCTTAGCTGCCTTTATGGAGTCCATGACTGAGTCATATTTGGCAGACTCTATATAGAGTGAAGCAAGAGAATTAACAGGTCCATGACCATGCCCCAAATTCAGTGAGTAAATTATGGCATCAGTTATAAATTTCTTTGCATTACTTATTGAGCTTAATTCATCGAGACCCTTTGCTAGACCAGCAGCTATGGCTGCAGAGAAGCTGCAGCCTGTTCCATGAGTATTCTTGGTGTTTACCCGTGGTGATTTTAATTCATGGAATTCATTGCGTCTGGAATCATAAACTACATCAATTGATTCTAGCCCCTCTAGATGACCGCCCTTAACTATTACTATGGGGGTTCCTAAATCTCTGGAAATTAATTGGGCTGCTTTTCTCATGTCGCTTATATTAGTAATTGATATTCCCGTCAATGCCTCCGCCTCAGGTATATTGGGGGTAACTATTAATGCCACCGGCAACAAGTACCTTCTTAAGGCATCAACGGCATCTTCCCGCAATAGGCGGGCACCGCTTTTAGCAACCATAACGGGATCCACCACGAGAGGGAAACCCCACTTCTTAACCACACGTGAAACCGTTGCTATTATCTCGGCATTGCTAAGCATCCCCGTCTTTGCAGCATCAACCCCTATATCCTCAGCAACCACATTTATCTCATCCTCCACTACATTAGATGGAACATCACTTATTGATCTAACCTCAACAGTATTCTGCGCGGTGACTGATGTTAATGCAACCATGCCATAAACGCCTAATGCATGAAATGTCTTAAGGTCAGCAGTTACACCTGCGCCTGCACCACTATCTAAGCCAGCTATAGTTAATGCCTTTGATATACCCATCATTTTATTGGTGACCAACCATTAGCGTAAATATTTTTTGTAACTTAAAGCTCTAAATAAGCGTTACCTGTATGTACTTAGAGTCGCCCTTGCGTTTTACCTTGTACTTCTTTACATCGCCATCCTTAGTCATCACTACATTATCTCCATTAACGTTTTTAGCAATGCTGCGCCAACTAGTTGAGAAGTAGAACTCACCCTCAGCATATCTAGACCTAGCTATTGGGTAAGCATTTTTATTATATATTATTAAACCCACGCTCCAATCCGGCAACTTCTTGAGGAGCTTCGATAATTCACTTTCGCCTCCAACTTCTTCTTGATTATCTAGCTCATCCTCATTGAACTCCTCATCCCGTATATTATCATCTTCCTCCATTATTCAAAGCATGTACCTCCCAGTTTATATTATTTACTACTGGATCATCACCTAATAATACCTAAATGTTATTCACCGATCTTCTGCCTCAACCGGTAACTATGGTACCATTTATACATAGAATAAGAAATAAATGGATTATAAGATTCAAGGTTTACTATTATAATATTATTAATAATGAGCTTTCTTGGAGCCTAAACCAATTCAATTATCAATCTATATTTTAATGAATTATATTTGTTTTATATTTACCTGACCGGCTTCTGTTTCTTGCCTAATAATATTGCCTTTAGACTTATTCCATTTACCTTAGTTACCTTAAACCTGACCCCTGGTAAATCGCCATAGGCCCTGCCCTCTGGGCCGCCTATACGCTCCACCATGACCTCATCATGCTCATTAATGGCATTGAGGCCACCATCCCAAGGAACGAACGCAGTTATGACCTTGCCATTCTTGGTTAATTGCACCCTTACGCATTTTCTAACTGCTGCATTGGGTTTCCTTGCCTCAACGCCAACCTTCTCTAGAACTATTCCCTTAGCCATTGGAGCCCCCTCTAACGGATCGTATCGCCTAGCTATTCCTAATGCCTTCCTTTTATAATAAATATCACTCCAACGCTTGCGTTGCCGCTTAATCTTTAGCTTCCTAGCTGCATACAGCCCTAAAGGGGACTTCTTGCCTGTCATCTACCTATCACCGCAATACCCATACAACTTCTTGCTTATCTATAGCTTTTAAAAATATATCGCAATGTTGACGACCCTCTGCCTAAAGAGCAAGATTTCCACCCAGTGGATGAAGCGCACCACGGTGAATTAAGCCTTTATACTCCGATCCCTTTATCATTAAATTATGGAAAAGCCATCCTCTAGGTTGATTAAACGGAGGCATCCTCTAAACCTCGAGGAATTTCCATCCATAAGGGCGGGAGGAAGCTAGAAAATCACTTCATTGATGTATAGTTATTATGAATTGAAATTTATTACTTGCCTAATAATGCTCTACCATGTCTCATCGTTACATGAATAGCCGGTAAAGCTTTTATTAGTGGACGAAGCATTCATCAATGCGATTATACTCAGAGGCATTAGGGGAATACGTTAATGTGCCGAGACCGCTCAACTCTATTATAAGCCTTGATCCGGCAGCTACCGAGGCCATATTCATGATGGGGGCGGGACACCTAATAAAGGCAACCGATGCATTTAGCTATAGACCGCCTAACGCTAGGGCTATTCCTAAGATAGGTAGTTATACGCATGTAGACATTGAAGCATTAAGGGCATATAATCCTCAATTGATATTTACCAGCACTGGAGTACAGCGGGACTTATATAAGAAATTGATTAGCGCTGGGTTCAATGTATATCCAGTTCCCGTCGCCACAAGCGTTAGTAAAATAATGGATAATGTCATAATAATAGGGGAGGTAATAGATAGAAAGGTAGATGCGAGGAGGCTTTATTTGGAATTACTAAGTACCTTAATTAATAAGAGAAAGAGGTGGGAGAACCCCATTAGGATTTATGTTGAGCTAGATTTAGGGGGTCCAATTTCGCCGGGGTTCCCCACTCACATAAGCGATGCAATAAGCATATTAGGCGGCATAAATGTTTTCGATCACATTGATGAGGCATATTTCACTCCAACCCCAAGCCAAATAATTGCCCAGGATCCAGAAATAATAATTTATGAACCTAAGCGAGGATCGAAAATAAGTGAGGCAAGCATTATTGACGCATTTAGGCGGAGAGGAATTGATTTAAGTAAGGCAAAACTACAATTAACTCCCGGCGATTTCCTTGCCCATATGGGTCCTAGTTTCATTACGGATGTCATGAGGTGGCTTGAGCAAGTAATTAGCCGATAAATCCAAGATTTATGATAAAAGTATATAAAGTACAGCATAATTAGTGGTCATGTGGTCATTGAACAATTAGAGGAGTATGGAGAAGAAGGGATAGATGATAGGGATAAAAAGATCATCGAAATAATGATGCAGAACTCCAAGATCCCTTTCACTCAGATAGGTAAAGAGCTGGGCATAAGCGAGGCTGCCGTTAGACGTAGGATAAAGAAGTTAGAGATGATGGGCGTAATAAAGAAGTTCACCATAGTTGTTGACCCGGCTAAAATAGGGTATAAGCACGTTGCAATAATAGGAATTGATAGCGAACCCGATAAATTGATACAAATAGCCCATGACTTGGCCAATAAACACTTCAGC
Organism: Thermocladium sp.; assembly: GCA_049965935.1. Lineage (GTDB taxonomy): Archaea > Thermoproteota > Thermoprotei > Thermoproteales > Thermocladiaceae > Thermocladium. The sequence continues at coordinate 6,593 of JBMFVP010000043.1, read as the reverse complement.
AAGAGGGTCTATATAACTACCGGTGATCACATGATAATGCTGGAGGCTTGGGCAAGGGACAGCGCGGAAATGACTAAAGTGCTTCAAGAAATAGGGGCAATAAATGGGGTTCGTAAAGTATGTCCAGCAATAATCTTAGATTCCATAAAGCAATAGGTTGATTATCTCTGGGTTAATTCTATTTTGCGTTCACCTAACTTCCGGCCTAATTCTACGGCCCTATTAATTAATTCGTCTCTGTTATGAGGGCCATAAATCATTTTCCCATTAACAATGGTAGCCACCACATCTCTACCTGTGGCTGAATAAACTATATTTGACGCTAAGTTACTGGAGTCCAACGGCAGTAGGCCTATGGAGTTGGCATCCAATAGAACGAGATCCGCCTTATTTCCAGGCGATATCTCACCGCCCTTCACACCGATCATATTATAAGCCTTCCTCGTCGCCATATCCAGCGCGTGGCCTGCCTTCATTGCAGTGCTCCAATAATTATTACGTTGAAGAAGGACTGCAAGCTTCATTTCCCTAAACACATCAAGGGAATTATTGGAGGCAGGGCCATCCGTTCCTAGTCCAACATTTATTCCATTATTAATCAATTCAATCACAGGAAAGAAGCCTCCTGTGGCCAGCTTCATATTAGATGTTGGACAATGAACGGCGTTTGCCTTATTCTTAATCATTATCTCTATCTCCCAATTAGTCACCCAACCCAAATGAACTAATATGCTGCTCTTCCTGACGAGACCAAAATCATCTAGCACCTCTATTGGCTGCTTACCATAAGTTTCCCTAGCTTGAATCACTTCATCCCTCGTTTCATCAACATGAATATTTAGAATAAGATGAAGTTCATCCATTAAGGCAGATACCCTGCTCAAAGTGTCTCGTTCCACTGAATATATGCTATGTACATTTATAATGGGCTTAACCAATTCATTGCTTTGAGGAATCATATTCCTTAACTCGTTCTCCACTAGTTTCGGCTTATTGAAACCATCGATGAAGACGGGGCCCAGAAAGCCTCGTATCCCATATTTCTTGGCAATCTCCATAGTAGCAAGCGGATGAAAATACATGTCTATGAATGTAGTGGTGCCACTCATTATTGACTCGATTATAGATAATTCGCTCGACAATGCAACTATTTCCTCAGTTAGTTTACTCTCGACTAACCACATGCTTTTCAGCCACTCAAATAATTCCTCATCATCTCTATAACCCCTTAGGAGAGACATGCCTAAATGAGTGTGAGCATTCACAATGCCTGGCATAACTATCATCTGACTGCAATCCACTATCTCATCATTTGAATCGCTAATTAATCCTCGACCAACTGCCGATATCTCGCCATTAATTATCTTGATATCAATATTTTCCCTGACTAATATGCCGGAATCACTGGGCCACACAGCAAACCGACAATTACGTAGCAACATTAAAACTGTTTTAAAGATGGGTTAAAAAATCTTTGGCAATAATCCATCGCATTAACAAATTGTGAACTACCCTTTATGGATGGGTTCCTAGCCTCGCGGCATGGGTTTCTTGCTTCCTTGGTTGATCCCCCTACCCGCAATACTGGCCTCATCGAGGTTGTTTCATCGACATGCGAGGGAGCGGTTATGGTTAGTCCCCCATATATCAGAAAAGAGAACGGGCTAGCATACCCGCAATAGATGGAGCGCCTTATTCCTATTTTTGGATATGATAAGCGGGGCATTACTAGCCTAGGCCTGTGATTGAGCTGATTATTCCGCTAATTAATGCAATGACCCCAAGGGTGAATACTAATAATAGGATCCTGTTGCTTCTGGCAAACCTAAGTAATGCGTTTATTAGGAGCAAGCTAATTAATGTGGCTATTATTATGGAGATCCCCAGAGCGCTGAAGCTAATTAGGTTAGTTGTGCTTTCCACTGCATGCTTAGAAAAAATCAGGGTTACGCCAATGGCCCCCAGCGCAGCTGGTATGAGCTCTATGAATGATAATTTAAATGCATCCTCTGGCTTAACTCCCAAGAGAAGCAAGGCTGATGTTGTCATTCCAGATCTGCTGACTCCAGGCAAGGCCGCTAGACCTTGGGCTAATCCTACTATTATGAAATCTTTGATTGAGAGGTCATGCAAAGACCGCCGCGGAGCATATGATTTCCTCGACAGGTAAATGATAATTCCATCCAGTATTAGGACTAATCCCAGGATTGACATTGGGATCCCAACGACTGGTCCTTTAACTAGGCCTTCTATGAAGATATAGATTGGTACCCCCATCACTCCAGTGATAATAGTTGATACAATGATATACTTCAGCATTATCATATCATTCTCACTTCCTCTCCCCACCAACGCCATGATTACCCCATAAATTTCCTTCCTGAAATATATTATTGCCGCAAATATGGTGCCTATCTCCATGAATAGCCCAAAGATGTATCCCTTGGAGAAGCTTAAACCTAGTAGAAAAGTGGATGCCAATAAAATCTGGGTCTTGCTACTTATTGGGAGCCACTCACTTATGCCCTGCACTAATCCCAAAATAATCCCTAAAACAAGTGAATTCATAATCGTGCCGACCAAGACATAATAAAAATTTTTCGCATACCCCTCTTTATATGAGGCCGGCAATGATTGGCTGCGAGGAAAATAGCCCGCCATGGGTCTCCTTTAAAACCAATTAAAATTAAAACTCATCAATTTATTTGTTTTTCATGATATATCTAATACGGCACGGGGAATCTATATTTAATGAGGCTGGGATCCTCCATAGTTCCTCGCTTAATGAGGGGCCATTAACAAGTAAAGGAAGAATGGAGGCGGAAGCAGTAGCTAGGTTCTTAAAAATTAGCGGATTTAATGGGAGAGTTTATTCATCTCCATTATTGAGAGCCAAGGAAACAGCCATGTTTATATCCAGTGATGTTATAATTGATGATAGATTAAGGGAAGTAGGCATGGGGGAATGGGAGGGAAAAAAGATAAGTGATATACCCGATTTCCATAAGTATACCCAGGATCCAGTAAATAATTCCCCTAGAGGCGGAGAAACAGTGAAGGATGTGGCGGCGAGGATGATTGATTTCTTGAGGGAAGTAGAGGATAATGCCGCGATAGTCTCTCATTGGTTACCAATATCAACCGCATTAGCAATAGTACTGGGCATGCCTTTGGAGCATGTATATAGGATACATGTATATACAGCCTCAATATCTGGAATCAATAAGGGCAGCGAACCTTGGAGCATTGAGTACATAAATCTAAAGCCAAAGGATTTGGAAAATATAATTAATAAAGGCAAATTAAAGTTGTGATGAGGGAGGATGAGGTTTTATTGGTTATTAGAGGATTTTATTTTTGCTTGGTAACATGGTTTTCGCTTCACCAATAATCAATTAATGACAGTGAGCTGCCCACGACGGAAAACAAACATGACCTAGGAGGTCCCTTTAGAACACAAAGAGGCTTATTAGAATGAGTTAGAAAATTTTATATAAATACTTCCTCAATGGGTATTATGTTCAGGGATAAGCTGCCCCTACGCAATGCATCGCTAACATTTAGGGATGTCGTGTTGGTTCCAGGAAGAGCGGTGGATGAACCATCAAAAATTGATCTTTCTACATACATTACAAGGAAAATCAAGGTACGGATACCATTAGTTTCATCTCCCATGGATACCGTGACTGAGCGGGACTTAGCTATATCAATGGCTAGATACGGAGGCGTTGGCGTCATTCATAGAAATATGACCATGGAGGCAGAAGCAGAAGAAGTAAAGGCTGTTAAGGAAGCGCCGCTTCATCCCCTTAGATTAATTAGGATAAGCCCAGAAGCAACCCTTGAGGAAGCCGTTGAGGCCATGCTGCTTAACAATGTTGATTCAATGCCAATTGTTGATGCCGCGGGAGCAGTTACCGGCATATTAAGGAGAAGCAATGCAATATCTGGGTCAGGTAGAGCCATGGATGCCGCATCTAGGCCCGTGGTTGCTGCTCTTTCAATGAGGGATGATGAGATATTGAGATTAATGCGGGAAAACGGCCTAGACACTGTTCCAGTAGTAGATTCAAGGAATACATATATTGGCTCCGTTTCATTCTATGATTTGAGGGAACCACCATCCCTTGATTCAAATGGCAGATTGCTTGTTGGCGCAGCGGTATCGCCATTTGACTTGGAGAGAGCAAAACTGTTGTCTCGATATACAGATTTCTTGGTAATAGATGTAGCTCATGCAGATAACGATAATGTGTTATCGGCAGTGGCGAAAATGGTTAAGGAAGTGGATGTTGATGTGGTGCTCGGTAATGTGGGCACGTATAAAGGAGCCTTGGATGCTGTGTCAAGAGTGGACAACATAGCGGGTCTCAGGGTAGGCATAGCAAGCGGATCCATATGCAGCACAGGCGTGGTGACTGGCGCAGCTGCGCCTACTTTATGGGCTACTGCCCAAGTGGCTGATGCCCTATTGGATAGCGGGGTTAACATACCTGTGATAGCGGATGGCGGGGTAAGGGAACCGGGAGACGCTGTGAAGGCATTTGCAGCAGGGGCTTGGGCGGTCATGATGGGAAGAACCTTTGCCCAAGCATTGGAGTCTCCAAGCCCCGTGATTAAGATTGGAAACAGAAAGTATAAATACTATAGGGGAATGGGAAGCGAGGGAGCGAGGGAGGCTAGGTTCAGTGTTGATAGGTATGGGCTTAAATCAAAGAATGTGGCGGAGGGTGTTGAGGGTCTTGTTCCGTATAGAGGAATGGTTCGGGATATCATTAATTACTTTGTAGGAGGCATGCAGGCAGCAATGGGTTATATTGGGGCAATGAACATACATGAAGCATGGGAGAAGGGATCATTTAATTTAGTTACAAGCCTAGGATGGACGGAAGTGGCTCCCCATGATTTGTTAACTGACATAGAGGGCGAGTAGTGTGGATAAGGCTATAGTGGTGAATTTCGGCAGCCAATACGCCCACTTAATATCAAGGAGACTCAGGGAATTAGGCCTATATGCGGAGTTGGTTAGCCCTAACATAAAGGAGATCGATGGAAATACGAGGCTCATTGTGCTTTCCGGGGGTCCATCAAGCGTTTACGAGGATGGGGCCCCATCTATTGATAAGTCCATTATGGATTTAGGGGTGCCGATTCTGGGAATCTGCTATGGGCATCAACTGATTGCGGCGATGCTCGGCGGATCAGTAAAGAGAGGTGAGGGCGAGTATGGCCCGACAGTGGTTAACGTAGATTCATCGGAACCTGTATTTAGGGGATGGAATAGGACTGAAGTAACTTGGATGTCCCATGGAGATTATGTGGCGGAGGCTCCGCCTGGCTTTAAGGTGATTGCCAAATCAGAGCGGGGTTACGTGGCTGCCATGAGAAACATGGATGGAAACATATATTCTTTTCAATTCCATCCAGAGGTTTCCCATACGCAAAAAGGCAAATTACTCCTTGGTAATCTAGTTAACATATTAGTGGGGAAACATGAAGCATGGAGACCGGAGAACATCATTGAGAAGACTATAAATGAGATAAGGCAGCAAGCCATTGATGGAAAAGTATTGGTGGCGGTAAGTGGAGGTATTGATAGCACGGTAACTGCGGTTCTAGTTAGTAAAGCCATAGGGGAGCGGGCGGTGCTTGTGTTGATTGATCATGGACTCTTCAGGGAGAGAGAGGTAGAGAGCATAATGAAGACCTATAAGGAGATTGGACTCAACGTGAGATTAATAGATGCATCAAAGATATTTCTATCTAGATTAGATGGAGAGACCGACTGCGAAAAGCGGCGTAAGATAATAGGGGAGACATTTGCTGAGGTCTTTGAAGGTTTAATACGAAGTGATCCTAGCATTAAGTGGATGGCTCAGGGAACCCTTTATCCGGATGTAATAGAGAGCGGGGCAGTGAAGGGAAGCGACGTGATTAAGAGTCATCATAATGTTGGTGGATTACCCAAGTGGTTTAATATAGGTTTAATAGAGCCCCTTAGATCACTGTATAAGGATGAAGTGCGAAGACTCGCTGAATCCCTTGGTTTACCCGACAGTATAATTAATAGGCATCCATTTCCAGGGCCCGGATTAGCTGTTAGAATAATTGGGAAATTCAGCATTGATAAATTAACGATTATTAGGCGCGCAACCACTATTCTGGAGGATGAATTATCTAGGGCCGGCTTAACGAATTACTGGCAGGCATTAGCTGTAATAGGCGATGATCAGTGGGTCGGTGTTAAGGGCGATAAGAGAGCTGTGGGTTACATAGTTACGATTAGGATTGTGACCAGCGATGACGGCATGACGGCTGATTGGATGCCCATTGATCCCAAACTATTAACTAGAATTAGCACTAGAGTAACCAGTGAAGTACCTAACGTATCGATGGTCACGTACTCTATTTCCTCTAAGCCGCCGGCCACAATAGAACCATGTTAAGTTGGCCTGGTCACCACTAGGATCGAGGGGGATGCCTTCCATTATGCAAGCCGTTCCCAGGTTCGTGATAAAAAAAGGAACGACAAACCTCGCCTTTTAAGGCGGGGTAAAAAAGTTTTTAACTTTCACCTACAGAAGATCTTCTAT
>JBMFVP010000042.1:0-14689 GCA_049965935.1 Thermocladium sp. | reverse complement strand
ATCTCAAACCGAAAGCTTTATCCTTTAGGGAAGTTCTAGGGTTGTTGCTTTGCATCTATTATTAATATTATTTAATAATATTTTAGATTATTAAATAATTAACTAGTTTATTATTAATATTTTTATATTATTTAATTAATATGTTATTTTTACATTTACGGTAAAACTTAAAAACTCAAGACAACAATATGCCGCTATGTCCAATCAACCCCAAAATCCAGCCTTAGGCAGTATAAAGACGGAGCTGCTAGTGGGCTTAATATTCGCGATCCTAGCGCTAATAGGCTTCCTAATAGCTTCAATAATGTTCCTGGCAGCATTCACCTACCTTGCTACTGCAGCAGTCGTTGGCATATTTATTACGTATGGCATTATTTTCCTCATATTTTTCATAGTCTCCATAATAGTCACCATGAGGATTTACAGGATGTATAAGGCAGCTGATGCTGGTGATGTAGCTACCCTGAAGTCAATGAACTCCATTGCCTGGGGCATAATTGCCCTAATATTCAGTGGACTAATACCAGGAATAATGCTCCTAATAGCCCACGGCTCAATACAACAATTACAATAATCCCCCTCATCATTTTTCCCAAAAATAATAAACTGTTCATCACCATGAAAAGGGATAAATTAGGATGATCAAGTTGAGATGATTTCCCGGAATGGAGGGGCAACTAGTCATTAGGCGTAGGTATCTACATTGGGTAGGGGGGTCACTGTTGAGGGGGTTCCCCGCTTAACTAGGTCTATTATTTTAATAGCGTTATGCCTAGAGAGGAATCTATTATTATTGCCGCAGTATGGAGAATAAATGCACTTGGGGCAACCATCTTCACAGCTACAGGACGACACTATTTCCCCGGCTATTCTTAAAGCATCCCCTAACCTATCCATGAGGAGCCTTGTTACGCCGGAGCCGCCGGGATGCGCATCATATATCACGACGTGGCCGGTCGGCAGGGAAACGCCGCCCATATCCGTTGGCGCCGCATTGACAACTAGTTCCCCAGCCGATATTAATACATGCTCAACCGCGTGATACGCCTTAGCGCTCTCCAGCATATTCTTTGCCTCGAAGTTCGAGAACTGGTGCTGGGGCAGGTAAAGAACTAATCCCTTGGTCCTGAAGCCGTAGGACATGGGCTCAATGGCTTCCTCTCCAAGCACCATATTCCTCCCAAGGCCCTTCTTAACGAAACCAACAACCGTTTCCGTGATCTCAAGCTCAGCGTAGTGAACTGGGGTTTCCATTAATTTAGTCTCCTCAATAATCCTCACTACGCGGGGAAACGTGGTGTAGAGAGGCTTCGTGGTGAATCCAGCGTTGGTTGGCTTAACTATTGCTAATCTTAGGTCCAGCCGTAGGTCCAGAACCTCATATGCGCGGCCGCCATGCAGATAAATCGCTCCCCTATGAAGCTCGCGGAGAGCCATGGGTAATTCACGGTACCCCAGCGTATGATTCCCGCTCCTTATCTTAACCACATCCCCGCTGCCCCTAATAGTCACAAAGCGGCGCAGTAATTGCCTTCCCAGAGGCGTTGGAATCACTCGTCCACTCCTCACTGTAACCAGTCCTCGCCCAATTAATTCATCGACAACGCTCAGCTCGAATTCATTTAGGTCGCCCAGCGTTAAGTCGCTCTCCATCGAGGCAGCAAGGAGGTGGAGGGATGCTATATCGCCATTATTGGGTTCACTATACATTGGTTCAGGGCTCCTCCCGTAAAACTCAGCTGGATGCCTGGCGTAATAGGTGCTCATCGGGTCATCGCCCAGCACTTGAATGACATAGGATAATTGCCCCATTCTACCTGCCCTACCGCTCCTCTGCATATACTTCGAGAAGCTAGGCGGAGTGGTTGCTAGCACTACCACATCGATGCTCCCAACATCTATACCCAGCTCCAGGGTTGGGGTAGCCAGTAGCGCGCGTATCTTGCCGGCCTTGAAGCCATCCTCAGCCTCATGCCTCTCCTCAACGCTTAACCCAGCCCTGTGAACCCTCACTTGGCTTCCCCACTTCCCCTTATCTAGAATAAGCTTAGCCAGCTCTACTAACCTATGGCTATCAGCGAACATTATGCACGACATACCTGCCTCCAGGCACCGCTCGGTCACCCTAGTGGCTGCCTGTAGCCTACTTACCCCAATGGGTTTAATTAGCACATGCCTCACCATGCCCCGACGACGTTGGGGTCCCTGAATCAATGCAGCGGGTTCCCCTATCATGCGGGTAAAGTGCTCCAGCGGGTTCCCAATAGTGGCCGTGGCTGCGATGAATTTAAGCCCAGGATTTATTCGCTTCATTCTCCTAATTAAGTAGTACATATGCGTCCCCAGGACCCCATTATAGATGTGAAACTCATCCAGGACCACGTACTTTACTTGGCTTAATGCCGCCCTAAACTCGGCCACGTGCTGCATGGCTACATTTATCATGTCTGGATTAGTTAATATCAGTGGAGCGGTGCCTCCATAAACGGCGGCTCGTTCCTCACTGGGGGAATCGCCATCATAAACCGCGGCCCTGGCACCCATGGCCATGAGCAATGGATCTAGTCGCCGCCCTTGATCTCGCGCTAGGGCCTTGGTTGGGTAAATTAATATGTGCCTCTCCCCATTCCTCAACGATCTATGTATGAGGGGAATTATGAAGGCCTCAGTCTTACCCGTGCCCGTGGGCGACACTATTATGGCGTTTTCCCCATTTATTATCCTCACAATGGCCTCCACCTGATGCCTATAGAGGCCCTTAATGCCGAGCCCCGCTAATGCATTCCGTATGCGTTGATCCAATTCCACGCTGTTTAGATCCATTAATTGCTCGTCATCTCCCTTCTCCTCGGTGACGAAGAGAACCTGTAGACCCTTGTCCTGCATTGATCGAATAAATGGATCCTCCCTCAGGAACCGCGCCAGGTCTAGGCGTCTTTGAATGTGAACCACCTGGACGGCACTACTTGGGCGGAGGCGTTCCTTAAATACTTTAGATTAGTTAAGGCGCGTGCCCTCAACTTATTGATATCGCTGATCCCAGTGATGCGCTCGCGAAGCAGTGGCACCAATCTGCCCTGGCACTTTGGGCACTTCTTCATTATTGATTCGCTCTCGTAATCAATGTAGCAGGACCTGCACCTATAGAGGTTAACGGAGCGAGACGAGGATAGAGAGAGACTGGATACTAGGCCGAGATTAATTAGAAGCCCATCCACTGAGTCACGAATCGCCTCTACTTCCTTCCTATTCCTTCTCAGCGCATCCAGGGTCGTCTCAATCAGCACAATTGCGCTGGGGTTAATGGGGTAGATCACATCCATTAACGTATTCCTTAATTCCCTGAGCGAGATCGAGGCACGCATCCTTATCACGACGCCTTTACTGGATGAATCGAAGTCGCGGAGGTACTTGAAGTCGCCCATCCTCATGATGGGAAGCCCAACATCTAATTCAACACTGCTCGGCACGTCGCTGAGAATCCCATCTAAGCCCCCTGATGCTCCCGCCCTAATTGAGTCACTCCAGGGCCACGCTAATTGGGACAAGTAAACATAGATCGGCAGATTGCTCATCATCTTAGAATAGAGAACAATGGATGCCGTTGATATGGCTACGTTTAGTTTGAAAAGCATGCTATACACGGCTTCCCATTCCGGATCCCTCAACACGGCGATGGGTTCCCCCTCAAAAATTGGAGTTCCATCATCAACCAGCATGGCTGGCGATAATTCGCGTAGAATCCAGGAACCAGACGCAACACACCAGGGATTAATGCACTCATCCAACTTGATCCAATACTCCACGAGAAAACAAGCGGTAACCCCACTTAATTAACCTAGCAGTCCATCATTTACCTGCATCCAGCCTTGAGAAGCAAGGCTTGATATAATGAGCAACTAACTCCCTTAGGGCCTTGGGCATGAAGGAAATAGATTAACTGTTCCTCCAATAGGGAAAATAATTTGAGCAATGAAATCATATATTTACTATTATCTCGACCTCGCTTCCATCAGTTAAGCCAAGGGTTTCCCGCAGATTCTTCTCTGCAACTATCTCAACGACTTCGGGCCCGTGATGAGTGCGCTCTATTATCAGCATTGCGCACGGGATGTCGCGTATACTGCACTTGAAGCACTTAACTGAACCATATGACCTACTACCGTTCCTGAACCCCTCAATGATTATGCCGGGCAATTTCTCCAAGTATATTCTCTCCCTTATGTATTCATCATTTATTTTCACATTTAGTGTGCCTGGGTATGGATTTATGCCTAGCTTCTCCATGAATTGCTTCCTGTACCCCTCAAGGCTCATATAGAACCTGCCCTCCCCAAGCCCAGATACAACGCTGCCCCTTAATGTCACGGTTAGTGACTGGCCAAGGTACTGGCCAATCAACGTTATCACTTGCTTCAATAACTCGCTTCCCTTGGGGGTTAATCGCACCTCTATCTTATCGCCGGGCGACCTACTTATTATGCCGTCCGACTCCAGTTTCCTAAGTATCTTGGACAAGTTTTGAGGCGTCGTGCCTAGCTGCGCGGCTACCTTCGTTATGTTTATCTGCTTTGGCTCCACATCATTAACCCCATTCATTATAAGCATCAATAAGTAAGGTATCTTACGTAGATCCCTATACTCCATATGCGCAGCACCAATCACGGAAGCAACATGCACTGACTCCCCTTTTTAACTGAGGCGGCTATAACAGCCATTGAACTTGCCCTAAAATCCAAGCGATCTACTTGGCTCTAGATCTCCTAGTAAAAGGGGCTTCACTGGAAAGGCTGAGGAGAATTATGTCGAGCTTTGCTCAACTATCCTTAAGTACCTATTTCCCTTGTAGAAAGCCACATCTCCACTGGGAGGAGTCGCGTTTCCAGGCACACATATCATTTTTGCGGCGCTTGCTCTATGAACTAGCCTAACGACGTATCTAGAGTCTAGGTAACTCAGGACCTGACAAATCCTATGAATCAGCACTAGGCTATCGCTGAGAGCGAATTCGTATTGTCGAGACCTTGATAAAGTCGAGAGCATCTTCGATATAGTTGACTTAACTAAGTCAATGTATGGCTTAGCGATCTTGTTTAGTTCATCGTCGAGCAGGGAGGGGGATCGCCATGCATTCATTAGAAGAAGCAAGGGGAGTCGCGGCATTTTTCCCTCCTCCGTATCATTTGAATTAAGAACCATATACGCCTCAGCCAATAGGTATAACTTGGCTAGATTTATGCTGCCTAACCACATTGATGGCACTAACATGTAATCCATGTATGTGCTGGTGAATTCATTGGGTAACCGGGAAAGGAGAGCGCGAAGCACCTCAAGGGGTTGGCCATCCACGTTGGTCTCATTCATTATGAGCGGCCAGAGACTTAATCCAGGCTCGCCTGATATCGAGAATGCGATAGGAACGCTTGATCTGGTTAGGTTCTTATCTATTTTCTGGAAATACGTTAATGCTGCATAGGGGGGACCATCATCCAGAGCCTTACCGATTAGGGCTAGAGTGGCTACCTTATCCCCAATGCCTCCCAAGTACTGTAGCTGCATCCAATCACGGAGCTGGACGTTGCTTGATGCCTCTATCTTGAAGCGGGGGGAAGCATCGGTGATATACATGATAAGGGCCGTATCCGGCGCACTTAGCCTCGGCACATTGTTCTCAAGCCCAATCAACACCGAGACCTTATATAGATTAAGCAGTTCAGCGACTCTTCTACTGTTGATTGATAATGAGAAGGTCAAGTGAGTCTCTAGCCCAAGCACGTACCTGTTAAGAAGAATTGAGAAGCCGAGGAGAGCATCATGAGTGGTGGGCGCAGTAACTATCAATAAAGGATCGCTACTCCTCAGTAGAGTTGCCTCATCGAGGGGCTGCATGTCATACAGCTATTGAGAATTTCTCTGGAGCGTACTGGAAGTCGCTTGATAACCGGCCTATGCCCTTATAGTACCTTATTAATCGACGAATCTTGGACTCCGTCAGTATTAACCCCTTCTTTGCCGACATGTCCTTTGGATGCTCGTCCAAGTGCCTCCTTATCTTGAGGGCCTTCTTTATGAGCGACATTAAGTCCTCCGGTATATCCGGTGTTAATTTATTCTTCTCGAGAACCTTGGTTATGCTTCGACCGGTCACTGGCTTAGCTAGGGGAATGCCGTATTGGTCCCTCAGAATTATGCCTATCTGGGATGGCGTGAAGCCCCTCCTATATAATTCTACTATTAATTGCTCAGTTTCATCTGAGGTATATTTCAACCACTGAGGCGGCGATTTATTGGGGGGCCTCGTGGAGCCGCTGCTTCCTCTCTTGTGTCTAGATCTATGAGGCATACTTAGACGGAACCCCCAGATAATCGTTTATAAATTTAGAGGTTAAGTAAACTACCCCACCCTGACGGATGGGGCCTCTGGCGAGAAAAGATGAATTGAATAAGCTAGGCGGCGAGAGTCTCATCCAATTGATCCACATAAATCGTGGCTGAGTCAAGCATATCAAAATTAAATACGCTGTACGCTATATCATACCCGTACCCATAAAACCTAATGAGGATAGACGCCAGGGCCACCCCGGCAAAGTAGAGTAGGCCCGACACGACGAAGTACATATTCGTCAATACGGTTATGGATCCACTTGATGTAGTTACCGTGACCGGCATTGGAGCCAGCAAGACAACGGCGGAGGCCACTAATATTATTGGCAGTAAAAGAAGCGGTTGATCACGCATCTTATCCACTACGCTGCTCCACGATGATTTCCTCCTAATATATAAATAAAGATAAACAGATAAGAAGAGGCCAATCAAGTCCAGGAGTAGCGAGGTTAACCTTAGCTCGGAGAAGAGAGGCGTTAGCATTATTGATGCGGAGCCTGAAGCAACATTAATCACTACTTGGCCTAGGGATGATGAGGCCACGACTATGCCTGAATGAACATAACTGGACTCCACAGTAGCCGTAATCGGCTCCAAGTAATTGGCCAGAAGCAGCAACAACCCGGCAATTAAGGCGGCAATGAACGCTGTTAGACCTGCACGCATCGCTTACTTGAAGCGTGTCTCTTTATAAACCTACCCGCTTGGCCACTAAGTCAAAGAGGAAGCAATTAATGCTTGACGTTTATATATCGTATCAATGCGTGATGCGTCTCCTCGCTTCTAGCTATGGCTTCAAAAATGCTCCTCAGTAATGCATTCTCCTCGGTCTTGGCCATCTCTAGGTATAATTCATAAGCCTCCTTCTCTATCTCATCCTGCCTAAGCAAGCCTTGCTTCACGTTCTCCACAACCATGTTTCCCTTAAAGTATTCTCTATATGCTTGCTCCGTTAACTCTGCTGCAGCAATTATGCCCCTCATTATTTCCCTATGAAGCGCCGTCTCAAAAATCACGTGAATCAATACGTCCCTTGTCTCGACGCCGGTTTCCCTACTTATATCAAGCAGTGACTTAAGCGCAGCATCTTCGGCTGAGTAGGCTATCTCGGCTTTCCTCCTTATTTCGCGCAGATCCATATGCGTGTTAACCATTATCCCCGTATTAAACTTATCCATGCTCAGCAATACCTCGTGAATACCGGAAATGTACTCACTAATTTGGGCTGTCGCATTACCGCATTAGCCTTAATGCTTAAAAACGAATCAGCATGGTCTCTACATGGATATCCTCTATATTAATGAGAAGGAGAAGGCCACAAGGCTGTTGGAGGAAGCGCGGCGCTCATCTACATTTTGGTCATTCTTCATAGGCAGCACGTTGACGTCAACAATACCAGGCATAAGCATCGCTGGCCCAGATCCAGAGGGCACCCTCCTCACGCCAACCCTAGACGTCGAGTACCTGGAGCTGGGAAAACCGAGGACTATGCCTATTATTCCAGTAACTCCAGAGGGATTGCCGACGCCGGCAATAATAACCAGGGCAATGATGAGGAGAATCCAATTGCCTCACTTAATAATAAATGCAGGTGCACATGCTGAGCCGCTGGTGCCTCATGTGAGCCTCCCCAGCAGGATAGTCGCTAACCCGGTTAATAGCGGGAAAGCGTTGCCGCTAAGTAATGTGAGGGGGCTCCTAGAGGAATCCAAACAATTAGCCAGGAATATAAGTGGGGCCGCCGACGTGCATGCATTGGGAGAATCCATACCCGGCGGCACAACCACTGCCCTCGCCATACTGGAGGGACTTGGGTATGATGCGTACGGCAAGGTAAGCAGCGCGAGCCCAAATAATCCGCATGAACTAAAGATCAAGCTAGTAAGGGAGGGATTAAGCAAGTGCAGCGGCACTAATATAGATGAGGTGCTGGCATGTATTGGGGACCCCGTGCATATAGCTATGGCTGGGTACTTAACTGGTGCCCTGGAGAGCGGTCGGAGAGTCATATTGGCGGGCGGCACCCAAATGACGGCTGTCGCGGCTATAGCTAAGGCTTTGGGGGCCGAGTTCGATGGCAATGTAATTATAGCGACCACTGCATGGGTGGCAATGGATAAGTCATCGGATATAGCCTCGATATCTAGACAGATCGGAATACCCGTGGTGGCGGCTAATATGAGTTTTGGCGATGCGCCGTACCCGGGTTTGCGTAAATTTGATGAGGGGTATGTTAAGGAGGGCGTTGGAGCCGGGGGCAGCATAGTGATCACCCATTTATTGACTGGCCTAGGCATGAGGGACCTAGCCAAGCTGGTATATGATGAATACTTGCACCTAATGAGTTCCTAGTTGATTATGAGGAGCAAGGTTCATGAGTCTCCACATTATCTTGGTAATAATTATCGCAGAACATTTAAATAATATATGATGGCCAACGCGTAATGGAATTGGCAATAGAGGTAATTGGATTGAGGAGGAGCTTTGGCAATGTGTTGGCGCTTGATGATGTGAGCATCAAGGTCAGTAGGGCGGAACTGGTTTCCCTCCTTGGCCCTAATGGCGCTGGTAAAACAACGCTGGTGAGGCATCTCTACTGTGAGCTTAAGCCACAGAGCGGGTCAGTGAAGGTGCTTAACGAGAATCCGTGTAATAGGCGAGTGAGGCTTAGGATGGGGGTTACTCCGCAGGAGGCTGAGCCGTATTATGATTTATCCGTTTTTGATAATGTGTATTATGCGGCTAGGATAAGGGGTCTCTCAAGTCACGAGGCGAGGATGAGGGCGGAGGACACCATTAAGCATCTTGGGCTGCTGGAGTATAGGGATAAGTACGTAATGGATTTATCGGGTGGATTGAAGAGGCGAACGCTCATTGCAATGGCTGTGGTTCACTCGCCTGAGGTGATGGTTCTCGATGAGCCGACGACGGGGCTTGACCCAGTGGCTAGAAGAGAGTTATGGGAATTACTTAGGAGCCTTAAGGGGGAGGGAAGAACCATATTATTGACCACTCATTACATGGAGGAGGCCGAGGCGCTCTCGGATAGGGTTTACTTCATTAATAAGAAGGTTATCAAGGAGGGGACGCCCATGGAGCTTAGGAAAAAATTCGCCTACTACTATGAAGTCATTGACCTAGAGACAGGCAAGCTTTATAGGGTTAAGGAGGACGAGGTGAGGGATTTCATTTCAAAGCTGAACGGTAGATTCGAGGTTAGGGCCCCCTCACTGGAGGATGTTTATCTAGAGGTAATGAAGAATGCTTAGGGAAATCCTCGCACTTGCATCCATGTTCATTAAGGAAGCAAAGGCATGGATACTGGTCAATATTTTCTTCCTCATAATTTTTCCAATCGCGATGATTTTTTCCTTTAGATATATAATTGCCGGGGATATGCTTTACTACTTAATCTCCGGAACAATTACTTTTCAAATAGCCATAACAGGCTTCGTCGCCGTTCCCCAGACAATAGGTATGGATAGGGAGAGAGGGAGGCTCTCCCTCATGATTGCCAGCGGCGTCCCGGCGTGGGCATACGCGATGACATCAACCCTGGTGAACAACATAATGGCCATTGCATCAGGCTTTCTAATAATCGGCATAGCGGCCCTAATCAGTTCCCTTGGAATTAGCCCCATCAGCATCGTGCTGCTGTTAGCGTCGTTAATGGCCGGAACATTCCAGGGCTCAATGATAGGCCTCGCCTTGGCAGCAAAGGTAAGGAACTGGAGACTATTGAATCAATTAACTCAGCTGCTCGGCTTTGGTTTAACCTTCTTTGCGCCCGTGTATTTCCCGCTCGGCGCAGTTCCGAAATACCTTCTGCCCCTAGCAATGCTTGAACCAACCACGTACATTGCTCAAGCCGTGAGGCTCTCCCTCACTGGGAGCTATGCCTCTCTCATATGGGATGTGGCTACCTTGATCTATGGAGCAGCATTTGCGGTGCTGGTCGATAAATGGGGGCTAGGCTGAGCTATTCATCTTTACCCTCAGAGTCCTCATCCATGGGATTGGAAGATGGTTAAATATAATGCATTAATAACCTTTTGGAATATTTTCCCTCTATACGTGAGGCGATGAATGGAGCTCACGCCTTAACAAGGGGCGTGGTGATCAATAAACGCCCCCCATGGGAAGCGCCGCGAAGATGGCCTAAAACCCCAAACCGTACGGGCCGGAATAGTTTACGGGCTTCAAAGCAATTACTATAATTGACTTTAGAACCATAATGGGATCCTCGCTTTATGATTGATTCGTGGTCACAGGATCTTGTGCTTGAGTATAATATTTATAAGACTCGTTGGGGGCCTCAATCATGGATGTGAATCCAAGGCGATTGCTGCTTTACTATGCATTGACGTTCGCCATATTATTAGTGGCCGAGGTTATTGGGTATGGATTAACTGAATATGGATTACTGGATTTAGGTAACTTAATAAATAGCCTTAAGTCATTGACTTTCTCGGTGAGCCTCAGTACTATCATATTGATATTCTCTCATAATGCAATCATAAATTTTGCTATAAATATACCATTCATTGGATTATTGGCTTATATCTTCTCTATTGGCGAGACTGGATTACTGCTGGGCTATGCCGCTGCATCGATAAATATTTATTCACGCATGGGTATCTTAGCCATTCCATTGACATATGCATTAACGGCTCTAATGCCCCATGGGTGGCTGGAGCTAATGGCATACTCAATCTCAATATACAACTCCATGGATCTCAGCTCGGCAATTACCCGTCATGAACCCATATCCCTAAGGAGGTGGATAATCCTTTTAATCATTTCCATGATAGTGCTGCTAGTTGCTGCTGCAGTGGAAACCGGGGAATTAATGATCATTCGGGAAATAGGTCTTTAGGGGCCATGATTGCGGTAGTAATGGCAGGCGGCAGGGGAAGTAGACTAGGCGGAGTGGAGAAAGCCATGCTGGATGTATGCGGTTCCCCCTTAATAGAACGTGTGATTAAGTCGTTAAGTAATCATAAAATCGTTATTGCGGTCAGCGATAATGTTCCAAACACGATTAGGTGGTGCATGGAGAATGAGCTTGATGCAGTAATGACTAGTGGAGACAGTTACTCACTGGATCTCGGCATCATGATTAGGAGCATTAGAAAGCCATTCCTGGTGGTGCCTGTTGATTTGCCGTTTATTGATGGGGCAGTTCTGGAATTCGAGGAGAGAGCCCTACGCCTCGATGCATCAATTATAACCCTACTGGTTCGCAGAGGCGGGAGAGAGGAGCCCATAGGGGTATCGCTAATAAAGGGGGATGGGGCTGATTGGACTAATATAGTTATGAATGAATCAAGTGAGTTAATGGATATTGATTACCCCAGTGACTTAGAGAGAGCTATCGCTGAGTGCGAATCTGATTGGAGAAAGGAAAAATAGAAAATTATTTATCATCAATTTATTGTCTCTACTTTCACGGCGAGTACTTTGCAAATAATGCTGGGTGCTGAAATATTGCTCCAACATCTATTATCAACATTATTATCGTTGCTATGACCAGCAACGCAATTACGGTATACGCTATGGACTTTGTCCGCCTATAAAGCAATAGGGCAGTAACTATGCCGCTTAGTCCCTCGAATAAGTAGAAAGCGAATGCTAGCACGGGGGAATTAGTGAGGCCATGGGTATATATCGAGGCGCCATATATTATTGTGATTAATGACAGGAAAGCAACGGGGAATGAGGACGCCTTAAACTTATCGGGCTCAACACCGTATAGTAATAGGCCGCCTATTAAAGTCACTATGCCTAAATAGAGGAATGCATCGCCGAAGAGGATATTATATGATCCTGGAAGTGGCCAGGTAATTGACATAGTTAATCCAAAGATTGTAGTGGGAACCCCCAGCATCATCATGACTAATCCAATTGATTTTAATTCATCCCTGGCAGCACCGCTTCCCAGCCTATATGACATATACATTACCTCCAAGTTAATCGCCATTGAGAGCGTCATCATTGCCGTCAAGTAATCAATGAATTGCATACCTGGTCGAGTTAGTTAATAGGTTAATAGTAAAATAATATTTCTAACATTATGAGCAACATTTATTTTAATGAGTGGGGGTTTTATAAGGGAAACGAAGGGATTTAACATGATCATCCGTTGAATTATGGCTTTAATACTTAAGCGGTGCAGGCGTTATTTATGGATATTGAAGGAATCTCGTTGGATGATGAGTTATATAGATACCTGTTGAATTTCTATAGTGATTCGGAGCTGGATTCAATGATTAAGTCACTGAAGCGACCTCCAAGCCGTTACTATATAAGAACCAACACGATAAAGACAAGCCCAGAGAACCTCTTGACTGCATTAAGAAATAAGGGAATCGAGGCTCACCAAGATGAGGCCCTTCGAGAAGCATTATGGATACCGGTAAATGGGCCTAATCACATTAATTCAGCGAGGAAGGTGGTGATAGCGAATAAGCAGGCGGCAGAGAGCGTATACATAGGCGCTAATCTATATGGCCCCGGCGTGCTTTATGCTGATCCAATACAAGTCGGTGAAGAGGTTAATGTGGCTGCACCCAATGGCGAGGTTGTTGCAATCGGCGTGGCGCGCATGGATAGGAGCAGTATGTTGAGCCGCAGGCCCGGTATTGCAGTTGAGGTTACGGGATCCATCTACATGATGCCGAAGCTACGTGAATTAAGCGAGTACAGGGAGGGATTATTCTATGAGCAATCCCTCCCAGCCCAATGGGTTTCCCACGTGCTTGCTCCAATTGATAATGAGTTAATAATTGATATGAACGCCGCGCCGGGCGGCAAGATGAGCCACATAATACAATTAACCCAAGGCAGAGCCAGAGTTATTGGAGTGGAGAGACACGCCAAGAAGATTACACAAATCAAGCAGACCCTGGATAGACTAGGAGCCAGTGGAGAAGTCATTCAGGGAGACTCCAGATTCATTGATCTGGATCGACCGGAACTGGTGGGGCGCGTTGATAGGGCTTTAATTGACCCGCCATGCAGCGATATTGGGGTTAGACCCAAAATATTCGATGTGAAAACCATTCAACAAGTCAAGTCCCTCTCTCAATACCAGCGGCAATTCATTAAGACCGCGCATAAATTGTTGAAACCGGGCGGGGTTCTAGTTTACTCTACCTGTACAGTGACCCCCATGGAGAATGAGGACAATATAAAATACGCTAATCAATTAGGCTTTTCAGTGGAGACCGTGGATGTGCCAGGCAAAGCAAGCGGCATAGGCGAGCTTGGTTCCTTAGTGGCTAGATTCTACCCGCATCAACATGACTCGCCCGGCTTCTTCATAGCCAGGCTTAGAAAAACATGACCAAAGCAAAATAGTTAACATTAACCACCTCTAGTAACACCCATTAATGTGAGTCCCCTAGCTTGGGTATGAAACGTGAATTATGGTGTCTAAACCTGGAGAGAAGAGTAATTCTTCATTATAATGGATTATGATGAGGCGGAGCTCTCTATTGAATCCTCTGGATCCTGGGGATCCTCAGGGATTTAGGCAATAATATTAAATAGCATTAAGTGCATTGGGTTAATCAGTGATTGTAGCGCGTTGGTTCTGATCTTGTGATGATCGACGGGCGATCAATGAAGTTAATCGCCATAATTATTACCGTAGAAACATTGGTATTATGAAGATGGCTATCATTAGGTCCAGGAATACTATTATAGTTATGGCTACGTATAGCCAGTCCTTCTCCATAGCGAAAGAGGCTATACCGAGGAGGACCCGTATGACTGGGGTTGCTATTAATACTATGAGACCCAGCACTATTAGGGAGAGCCCATCGAGTGAGGGAGCCTCATTGATGACCGTGATTACTGGAATGACGCTGCTATTTACTGGGCTCCTCATGCTTGATAACTCGCTTAATGAGTAACCCATGCCCTCCCCCCTCACTATAATTAATGCAACTCCAATTGATATTAGTATTATGCTTATTATCACGCCGATCCTAAGGGTCATGCCTATGACCGAGTCCATGTCCATCCAAATTCACCTCCTCCTTCCATACTTAAGCAATAAAACTATCATTAATATTATTGACGTTACAGTAGATAAGAGATACTCATACGCCAGAGGCACTACGAGTATTCGGGCTATTCCAGCGCCCCTGAGAACCATCTCGACGCCGAGGAAGTTAAGTATTACTATGAATATCCACCTGACGAATCTATTGGTTAATTTAACGAGAACCTTGGTTCCAATGAATGCCCCTATTAGTACTCCTATTGCTGTTGCTGCTGCTATGAATGGTTGTATGTAGCC
>JBMFVP010000041.1:0-15681 GCA_049965935.1 Thermocladium sp. | reverse complement strand
TGAAGTAATTGCCGTAAATGGTATCCCATGAATTCTTCTCCCTTCATGTATGGAAGCCGATATTTTTCAATTTCTATACACTAATTAATGTTAAGTTATGTTGGAAACTCGATTGAATTTGTAATGGCCTTTTTGATGTGAATGGATGCTAAGAACATTGGGGATTAACTGTAATTGGTGCCCAATCTGGCTCAAGTTTTTAACTGAATGTGATCTATCATTCAAATGCTTTGGAGAAATAATGGAAATGGTTTAGGCGCTATAGTTGAGTCAATTATCATTAAATGTTGTGGACTTGAAACTAATATAAGTGTTAGGGCAGTTGGTTCAACTTACCTTATTCAATTAAGCGATGATGATGTGCCGGACATAGATGTTAATGAGCTACATAAAAGGGCATTAAGAAGCAAGGGCATTAAGAAAGCCGCTAAGTCACTTAAAATAGAGTTGACGCCACGGTTGTTAGGAGCATATGAGAGGTGGAGCAAGCATTATGGTGCCTTGACTCCTCTTCTTCTTTACCCTAAACTAACCGATATTTACATTAATAATAGAATAATGGTTCGCCACTCTGATTATGGCTTGGTGGAGGTTAATATAGAGGTCTCTGAGCAAGATATTAACTACCTATTGAAGCGAATAAGTTCCAGATGCAGGACGCCGATAACCTCATATCAACCAATGATATCCGTAGCCGATGAGGAGTACGGCATACGCATATCGGTCACAATGCCTCCAGTGGGTGGACCTGCCATACATATTAGAATAATGCCGCGTAAGCCATGGACCCTTCCGTGCCTAGTCAATAATGGAATGATAACTGCGCGAGATGCTGCCATTCTATGGCAATTATTTGAGGATAAGGTACCCCTTCTAATAGTTGGCCCAATAGGCTCCGGTAAAACAAGCCTAGCCAATGCAATAGCTTTCATGGGCAATCCATCGCTATTCATGGCGCTAATAATGGATGTGGATGAAATGAACCTACCGAATCACTTGGTGTATAAATTAATGGAAAGGAAATCATTTGGCCTGGGCGTTAAATCCATATCTAAGGATGATCTGATAACCCAAGCATTAAGGATGGGGGTTGATTATATAATAGTGAATGAAGTGATCACGGGAATGGAGGCAAAGGCTTGGCTGAATGCCGTGACCAGTGGACATGGTGGAATAACAACATTCCATGCGGGCAATGCAATTGATGCAGCCAAGCGATTCTCAATAATTGCGCCAGATATAGGGGGCATATTGAAACGCATAGCAATAATTGAAACCAACATAATCGATGTAGTGGATGAATCCGGCGGCGTCTCCGTTAATCGCAGATTGAGAGTGGTCAAATCCGTAATTCATGACCATGATTTAGATGCAGGAAAAATAGATGTAAAAACCGAGATAATTAGGGGCTTAGTGGGTTATGATGAGAACTCGATAATACGGACAGTGAAGAATTACTATTCAAATCCGACTGAATTAATGAGGGATGCCAAGTGAAGCTAAGGGAATTGATTGATTATTCAATCTTCGTATTGATATCGCCGCTCCTGGGAACCAGCGGCGCAATAAAGATGATTAATGATGAATCATGGAACAAAATGGAGGAGGGCGACGCGGGAAGCGGATTCAGGGCGGAGCTCTACAGGGCAGCGATTAATTATGAGCAAGCCGGCACCGGCGCCGATAGTTCCTTTGAATTCTTGAATAATGCCCTTAGAATTAATCTGGAGAAGACCAGACGAGATGCCGGCGAGGCATTATCCTCCGTGTTAATGGTGGTTATTGGATTATCTATATCCATGATTTTAACAATGCTATTAGGCGGCTCATCAATATTCTTTCCCATTATGCTGCTTGCCATGATACCATTAATCCATTACTTTCAGGTAGAGGTAACCAAGTATGATTATACGTTACCATCCATTCTTGGAGCCGTAGTCGGCATAACCACATTACTGATAACAAAAAATTACTCTTACTCTCTAATTGCTGGTTCCATAGCATTCTCAGGTCCATATATAGCTCAATTCAAGCGAAGCTTCATATTTATTGGACCAATCAAATCCACTGTAATGAATTCCTTCAATGAATTAATGTGGAGTCCCGACCCAACACCGCTGCCCACTGGGACTTTAATTGGAGAAGAGTTCGAGAGACTATTTGAAGCTGCGAGAACCATAGGTGCACCTCTATTCCTATCCAAAGTGAATAGGGTAGTCTATGACATGCTTTCTTGGATTGAGGATAATAATAGGACCCTCTTGCTTTATGGCTTAGTTATACCAATACCATACATATTGCTATGTATGGTAACTAGGATCTTGGCGATTAATGTGATTCCAATGCAAGGTCCATTCCCCATACTTCCATCACTGAATAAATCGAGGGAAGCATTAATGATGGATGGCATAGTATCATCCATTTTGACCGGAAAATCCATTCATAGCATTGGAGTAGGTATAATGCTTATACCAATCTTCATAGCTGCACAGATTGTCATTGCCTAAGCCTTGTTTATTTCTCGAATTATATATTTCCTTAAGAACATGCATTGAGGAACCCCTTTGGCTAAATTCATGGCCATAAACGCATTAGATCTCCCTCTCCTACATCTTTCGCTTTAGTAGCAATAACTTTCCATAATTAATGGCTTCAATTTATTTCAGTGAACCAGCCTTTATTTACTGCACCTGTAAAATTCCAGCATTAAGCTGCAAATATGGAATTCATTATTAACCGGCTTTCCTTGAAGTAATAAAAAATAGACGGGTGTCCAAAACCCAATAAGTAAGTTTTTAAAGAATAGCGAAACAGATCAATGTGCCTGCCAGTAGTGGATTTAAATTGGATGAAATGAAGCCCAATTTTAGGGAAATAAGGAGGTATCCCCTCGTCGAGCCATTTGCTAGTGCAATAATAGCTGAGGACGAAGAGACCGGGGAGTTAATGTATTACCTTGTGGAGCAATCCTTAACTAAGAAAGAGAACGAAATCTACAATTCAATCTATAAATTAGTAATGATGGAATTGCCGCCCCCAGCCGACATAAAGAAGCTTGACAATCCACGTAATGTACTAGGTAGGGAAATAAAGAGAATACTTGATAGGTACAGGGGATTAATTAGAGGGACTAGGATAGATCTTAACAAGATGGCATATCACATGGAGAAGGATCTGCTTGGGTTTGGCCCCATAGATGCCGTAATGAAGGATGAGAACATAGAGGATATTTCAGCCGATGGAGTTGGGGTTCCTATCTTCATTTTCCATAAGGATTACGAAACTATTCCGACTAATATAATACCAATGGATGCACAGGCATTAGATGACTTCGTATCGAAACTGATACACATGGCTGGAAAACATGTATCGGTTGCAGCCCCCATAGTTGATGCACAATTACCAGATGGCTCCAGGATAGCCATAACATACAAGCAAGAAGTCTCGCCTGGCGGCAGCACATTCACCATAAGGAAGTTTAAGGCCACTCCAATAACATTTACTCAATTAATAAAGTCGCATAATATTTCGCCGGAGATAGCAGCTTACTTCTGGTTAATGCTTGATAATCACAAGTCATTCCTGGTTCTAGGGGTCACGGGAGCAGGGAAAACAACGTTCTTGAACGCAATGGCAACCTTCCTACGGCCAAACCTAAAGATAATCACCGTGGAAGAGGTTCCTGAGGTTAGGTTGCCTCATAAGAATTGGATAAGGCTAACGCCTCGTCTATCCTTTGGACCAGAGAAGACTAATGAGGTTACCCTCTTTGATTTAGTTAAGGCAACGCTAAGAATGAGGCCGGATTACTTAATAGTTGGCGAGGTTAGGGGAGAGGAAACATATGTGTTGTTCCAAGCAGTGAATACTGGACACGGTGGTGTATCAACAATGCATGCCGAGGACTTCACCGCAGCAATAAATAGGTTGACTTCACCGCCAATGAATGTGCCGAAGGCGTACATACCTGCAATGAATATATTCGTTATGGTTAGAAGAGTGAGAGTCGGCGACCGCCTCACTAGAAGGGTCACAGAGGTCGGCGAGGTTCAGAGCGCTGATGAGGTTAGGACCGTGTTTAGGTGGGACCCAAAGAATGATGTTCACGTATTAAGTGGCCAAAGCTTCCTTCTAAGGGAGATAGCCGAAGCAACGGGGCAAGATGAGGAAGAACTGGAGGAGGAACTGCGGAGGAGAACGAGGGTGATTAATTGGATGGTTGAGAAGGATATGATGGACTTCCATGAAGTAGCTAGAATGATTGAGAGATACTACACTAAGCCGGAGAAGGTATTGGCCGAGGTAGAGGGTATCGCCGAGGTAGAGACCACGTGATAGATGTTCAAATATTCAGTTCATTTAGCGATGTATTAAATTACTTGGAAACTAAGCGAGACAATTTATTAAAGGCTCTTGAAGTTAAGGTGGAGAACAACGACGTGCTGAATGCAGTAGATGGGTCGTTTGGGGAACTAAGCGAGACCTATAGGGATGAGATAGAGGATATAATAAGTGACATAAACTCCATGCTTAAGAAAATAAGGACCAGCAATGATTATATTGGAATAATTATACTAGTTGAGGAGAATGGTTCGCCTAGCAGGATATACATGATTCCCGGTGACTTAATATGATGCAATACACTATGCTTCTACCCTTCATAGCTATATTCACGGCATTATTCATAATAGGCGTAACCAGGTTGCCCCTCGCATTCACGGGGCTAGTCATGGCTGCAATAGCTATAATACTAGGCGTTGCTTCTTTTATTTATCGCCCGGCGATGCCTTACCTTGGATTATTAATAGGG
Organism: Thermocladium sp.; assembly: GCA_049965935.1. Lineage (GTDB taxonomy): Archaea > Thermoproteota > Thermoprotei > Thermoproteales > Thermocladiaceae > Thermocladium. Next base: position 10,871 of record JBMFVP010000041.1, on the reverse strand, counting down.
GTACCCGTTGGTTATGGTTTCTCGTTTCTAATGGATAAATTAGGCATAAATAATCCACTTAAGTTACAGTCGAAGCAAGTTCCTGAAAATAATGGAAAGAGACGAATAACTAGGAGAAAGAGGAGGGATCATAAGTCAATATATGTATCGGAAACGACGGGCCACGTAACTGATGCACGCATATTCGAGAATTTCGATGAATTCCTTCAATCAATAAGCATGACTCCTGCACTAAATACCGTACTTGAATACATCAGGAAGATTTCAATAATTAAGAATGAACTCGCGCAGCAACAGGTACTGGTTTATGAAGTTGGTAAGAAGCAACATGAATTCATACAGTTAGTGGATGCCGACTCAATAGATGAGGTCAATGATGTAATCCAGAGAGCAATACGGGATAGAGTAATGGTGAGCAATAAGATAAACTCGATTCTAAGCAACAAGGACACCCTCAAGGAAATAATAGGTGGGCGATTCATGGTAATATACATAGATGGGGCGCCAGACAAGATAATCCCACTGTATTATAACCAGGAATGAACCAATAACAACTATTGGTTCGGTAATATCATTTTAATAGGAGAAACTTATTGCTGTAATCGATGAAACTGGATAATGGTGTTGAGATCTCCATAGATAAGGTAGAGTCACGTGTAGTGGCTATAGCCGTGGGGGTTGGGGTTGGATCAATATATGAGGAACCAAGCCAGAGGGGCATTAGTCACTTATTAGAGCATATGATGTTTAAATCAAATAAGTGGATTAGAGGAGAGGACTTGGACATGATGATAGAGGGACTTGGAGGCATGGCAAACGCATTCACGGGCAGAGATTATACCATATATGTATTCGAAGCACTGCAGGAGAGCGCGCCCCAACTGATAGATATAGCGTGCAGGATGATGATTAACGATACGTATCAATTAGATGAATTCATGAATGAGCGAAACATTGTACTCTCCGAGATCGAACTGCGAGATGAGAACCCTAGTTCCCGCATATGGGATTTAGGCATATTGTCGTTATTTGGCAAAAGTGATATGGGAGACCCGGTCACTGGGTATCATGAAACGGTGGAGACAATAACGCTTCAGGACATGATTGAGTACAAGCTGAGGAACTATATTGGTGGCAATATTAAAATCGCACTTGTTGGTGCAGTGAACAACGATGCAATAAAGGCCGCTACCGATTGCTTCTCCAAGATTGCTCCAGGTAAACCCGTTTTGAAGACGCCTTCACTTGGATCCCCCAGTGACTTGAGCATTAAGAGTAATGGAGATGGGGCATACATATCGTTCTCAATATCCATGCCAAACGGGGACCCCATAGATACATATCTTAGACTGGCATTAATTGAGTTCCAATTATCAGATGGAGCATCATCCTTGCTTTTTAGAAATCTTCGAAACAAGGGTCTAGCCTACTCATTTGACGTGGATTGGGAACTATTTCCAGGTATTGCTTACCTTCAAACTGTGGTTGAAGCAATAGAGCCTGAAAAACTTGACCTAGTCATGAATCAGCTTCAATACGTTATACTTAACTTGCAAGACCTAGTGAACAAAGAGTACTTGAATCAACGTAGAAAGTATTTAGAGTACGTGTCGGCATCATCTCTTAGAAACATTTTTGATAGGGCGTATGCTAATTCTTACTTCATGATAAAGGGATTGCCCTTCAATATGCCCAGCTATGTAGAAGCACTGGTTCCCGCGTACTGGGGGCTGGATAAGTACATGGTTAAACCATTGTGGAAATCCATGGCTGTCATAGCACCATAAGCCTATTAACTAGGATTCAGTTAATGTTAATAACCATTAGGGGATTTGATTATTGATGGGATTTAATTGCTTATTTTGTGATAAGTGTTGTTATTTTAGTAGTGAGGAGCAGTGCCCAATAGTGTTTCCTGATGAAGCGGATAGGCTTAGGCATTTAGCGGATCGGATCGGTGTATCAATTGAGTTTAAGGAATTACGAGTTAATGGTTCTAAGATGTATAGATGGATAATAAATGGGTACTGCTCCTTCTATGACAAGGATAGAAGGATTTGCACCATACATCATGAGAAGCCATTAGCATGCAGAATGTATCCACTCCTATATAATCCAAGGACTGGCGAAGTAATTATTTCTAAGGATTGCCCATGGGTTAATGATAACCCCACTAAATTAACTCTTGATAACTTCATTAATGAAGCTGAGGCAGTAGAGGAGGTAATATGGAGAATACATAAAGTCAAGATAGAGCTGGTCAAGAAATAAATGATTCTCTGAAAAAATCCTGCTATAACAGAATTATGGGCCTGACCTCTCATTATCAATAATGTAGAGGGGCCTAAGCGACAGAGCTAATGCCTCGGCTTTCCTCATGGAGCCAGTTACGCGCAATGTTACCGCCGTGCTTCTCAATGATGCAACGGCTGCCCTAACCCACTTAATGCATTTCGTATTGGTTCTAATTATTAACCTGTTTTTGTATGTGGCCTTAAGCTCCATGCCGCATCTCAACCAATTTATGCCGGCTATGCTTTTCGCAGTCTCCTCTATCTCACGATAAACTGCATTAACATCATCAAGCGTCTCTATCACTAGATACCTTGCCAATAGTGACACCTCCTTCCCTACATGACCTAGAGAACTCCAACAGTAGCTCGCGTGCTATTTTCTCCTTATTGGGAACCATTCCCATTAATTCACTCATGGCCTTATCAATGTTAAAGTCATTATAAATCAATGCGCCACCCATAACCCACACCAAGCTATCCAGGTTAATTGCGGGAACACCGCTGAGCTTTGAGATTTGTTCCCATATTTCTTGGACAAGGCGCTGCTTACCCATTAATACTCGAGGCTCCTCCTTGGATAAACCGCTGCAGTGAGTTATTGTTGATACGCGATAATCCACGGGTATAGGCACGCTGGGAAGCCTCTGGAATTCATGACCACATGCCCTAAATGCGTAGTAAGCCATCTTCACGGCGAATACTATTGTCTTGCTTCTCCAATCCACTTCTAAGGCTTTTCCTAATCGTCCAGCCAATTCATCCAAGTCGATACTGCAATGCATTAATTCGCTAAGCACCTTGTCGCTGCATATTTTCCTTATCCTATTTAGTTTCGCCGCCCGTAGCCTGGCCAGGTAAGGACTTGTTGAAGCATATTCCAGGAAATCTAAGCAAGGGTCCTTAATTGTTCCTTTCCTAGAGAAGTATTCACTGAAGTAGTTCCAGTGCCTTTCTCCTCGTCCAGTTAACATATAGCTAACTAATGAATTAAGTATGGTGAGCACAGCAACTGTGCACTTATCCTTGATTGAGGCACATAACTTACTTATGGCAATGTACTGAGGATCCCTCTCCTCGAATCCCTTAATCGTGTCCAGCCCCATTTCTTTTATTAGCGAGGCTATCTTCTCTGCCCTACTCGACATTGATTTCTCCCTTATCTAAATCTATTATAATGACGGCGCCATCATTTATGTTAAGTATTGAGTCGGGAAGATTTGTCACTAACGGTATGCCAGCCATCACGGATCCTATCAGCATCAATGTATCGGCATTAATGGTCAATATAGCCAAGGGAGCATTTCCATACTTAACTAATTGATACATTATGTATGGACCAACGGTGGAGCCTCTTGAGTAGGGAAGTATGAGGATTCGACCGGCAATAGGCTTCTCACCGTCATTTACTTTAATAACGCCTCTCAAGCCATCTATATCGCCCAGAAATGATATGGGGGTTTTAATTACTACCGCATTGCCTTGTACCTTACCTTTTCCATAAATGGTTTTGCCCCTCATCACATCAATTCACCAATGCAGTCCTCTACATCGCATGGCATCGCCCTAACATTAACTAGGCGAGGCATGTAATAGACCGATTTAGAGGATGGCGTGGCCACATTAAGTAAGCCCCTATTTCGAAGGAAGGGAGACACTATTGGACATGTATCGGTTATAATGTGAACATTGGATCCCTTTAACCGTGAGATTAGGCTGGGCGATAAATATGATTTCACGAAGCGGGATGTACTTATGAAGAGGGGCTTCGACAAGTGGGGAAACCCTTTTTCCTCAATTAGCTTAATCACATGCATTACTTCCTCTAGATCTGCGTGAGGGCAGCCTATGAATAATGCATCATATTCAGGCGTAGGAGCCAGCTTCACGTCATTCTCATTAATTGTAAATGACTCCTCTATATCTCCCTTGTCTTTGTATGACCTCCAATTAGGATTAATGCCCTCTATAATCATGAATGGATTAGGGGAATACGTGGCGAAGGATGAGAGCAAGGCCTTGAGACCCCTCTCTGGCATAGTATTGATAATAACATAGGGAATCCTATCACCGGCGAATTCGCCAATCATTTTGCCGATAACACCGGCCTTTGCTTGACTTACCTTGCCATTAACTTTAATAATAACCTTAGGCAACCTATTCTCAGGTATATAGAGACCAAACGCCGGCACCTTACCTGTTATCGCTGATAATATAGTGAATGGGCCCGGCAATTTCTCGCTTATCGCATCCCTCACTGAATTTATGTATGCTATGGCATTCGACTCACCCCATGCATGAATAGTGCCCGGAGGAGTCCTCAATATATCATATGGGGCGCAAGTAAACCATGCACTAGCACCCATATTGATTAATGAGCGCATTATCTCAATTTGTTTAGTCTTAAAGGATTCATCGACTGGAGTATCATCTCCATTAAGCTCCATCCCCATTGGATTAACTGTAGCGAACGTCTTAAATCGAGCACCACTTCTCGCCAGGTCCCTAAGGAACTCAACGCCCGCATCTCCAATCGTCTGATAACTCACGCCACTTACGTGAACGGTCTCAACATCTAATAAACGAGAAGCGCCTAATGATTCCCCCACCTTAACTATCGTAGCAAATGCTCGACCGTAAGGGTCATCCCTAGATAAGGCAGCCTCATCCTCTCTTGTTAAGTACATTGAATGAGTTTTTGTTTTTGGTTTAAAATAGTTTCTCGGAAAAATAGTTAGAGCAACTCTATCTCTATTTTAACATCCTCTGGAACCTTAATTCTCATTAATTGCCTCATGGCTCGCTCATCCGCGTCAATATCGATCAGTCTCTTATGAATCCTCATCTCCCAGTGATCGAAAGTATGATAACCTTGACCGCTGGGTGCTCTTCTAACAGTCACCATCATCCTCTTAACGGGAAGCGGGGCAGGACCCCGAACCCTAACTCCCAGCTTCTGCACTAAGTCAACTATATCCCTGGCCAATCCATCCACGGCCTCGGGATCCGTTCCCCATATTCTGATTCGCGCGGTTTTAGGCATTATATCTTCACTTCAACCCAGAATCATTAGGTCTTTATCTCTACCTTAGCGGGTTTAATCTCAATTATTTGCCCGGCTGCAACTGTCCTACCCATATCCCTCAACGCGAATCGACCAAGTGCAGCCATATCGCTGTACCTCTCCACTACCACTGGCTTCAGCGGCTTCATCCTAACTATAGCAACATCGCCTCTCTTTAGGAATTGAGGCTTCTGCTCAACGGTTTGGCCTGTCCTTGGATCAAGCTTGGAAATTAATTCGATGAATTGAGTTGGCACCGTAGCTGTATGGACATGCATGACGGGCGTGTAACCGACACCTATAGCGGTTGGATGCTCTAATATCACCACACGAGCTACTATTTCCTCCGCCACAGTGGGTGGATTATTCAGATGACCCAATACATCGCCCCTCTTCACATCATTCTTATCAATACCTCTGACATTTATTCCAACATTATCTCCTGGCTTAGCGTCCTCTAATTTCATGTGGTGAGTCTCGATGCTTCTCACGTCGCCTACCTTAGCTGATGGCATTACTACTATCCTATCACCATTCTTTAATATACCGCTTTCAACCCTACCCACTATGACAGTGCCCGCGCCAGTTACTGAGAAGACGTCTTGAACTGGCATTCGTAGCGGTTTATCGGTTAGCCTGGGCGGTGGCTGAAGAGCATCAAGAAGCTCTAGTAAGGTTGGGCCATTGTACCACGTCATTGTAGCGCTCTTGGCCTTTATATTATCGCCGGTGACTGCGCTAACCGGTATGAATGGTACCTTGGTTGGATCATAACCAAGCAGCCTCATTAATTTGCCTAGATCGGCCTTTATTTGTTCGAACCTCTTTTGATCGAAGTTAACTACATCCATCTTATTTACTGCAACTATCAATTGATTAACACCGAGTGTCTTCAATAGGAAGAGGTGTTCCCTGGCTTGTCCCTGAGGCCCTATTGCTGCCTCGAATTCTCCTGGCCTAGCTGATACTACGAGCAGGGCAGCGTCTGCTTGGCTTGCACCAACTATCATGTTCTTAACGAAGTCCCTATGGCCTGGTAGGTCTATAATTGTGATGAAGTACTTAGAAGTCTCGAAACCCACATGCATTGCATCAATGGTGATTCCTCTCTCCCTCTCCTCCTTAAGCCTATCCAGTATCCAGGCGTACTTGAAGTCCTCCTTTCCAAGCTTCTTTGCTTGCTCCTCAATCTCTTTAAAGCCCTTCTCATCAACGTAGCCGGTCTCCAAAAGTAGCCTACCTGTTAGGGTGGACTTGCCATTATCTATGTGTCCTACTACCGCGAGGTTTATGTGCGGTTTCTTCAATGCACTCTCCTGCGGTTGCTTAACTATGCTCATATCGAACTCCACTTAGGTTCTGAATTTAAAAGCTTAACTACGCCGAGACAACGTGGCGAGGCAATTAAAATCGAGGAGAAAATGAGGGAATAGTTCTTAGCCGAGCCACTGGGTGCTTAATTAACTGGGCCTCACTTTCTTTAGAAAGATAGAAATGAGTCCAGACCTATCTCTTTGCTGAATTAACGCAATTCAAGCATATTCTCTTTAGTCCAATTCTGACACTATGCTTTCTGCAAACCAATCGTCCACAGGAGGCGCAAGTTGATATTGAGTAATCGCCGCAAATATAGCAAGCTGTCTCTAAGCATGCTAGGCAAATACCGTGTTCTTCGCTAAAATCCAGTTCACAAACATGCCTACCACACTTGTTGCATACATATTTAGCAATATTATCCCTACATATGTCACACTTATGGTTAAGCCCCAATTTAGGTCCCTCCGCCTAAGTTACACCCAATGTTCCCTTAATTAAGCTAGTTCTGAACCAATAGGATCACTTATTAACTATGTACTCTGCCCCATCACTTGTTCTGCTCATTAACCCTAACTGCTCTAAATTATTGAGCGCCTTACTTATGTAGGAGAGTGGAACCTTCATCACTTCATCACCATACCATTCACGCATCTTATCCACTATCTCCGTGAGGCCCCACCGCTTCTTTGATGAGGCCTCCTCAGTTACTATTCTCTTAACGAAGTTAGTTACGTCCTCAGTTACATTCCATGGATATACGAACCACTTCCAATCTGTTACATTTAATGAGTAATAATCAGGCTTAAATTTAGCCACTGTAGATATCCACTGAAGCGCTGCAGACCTAACCTCACTTGCCCCAGACTTCTCTGCATAAGCCTTAGCCAAGGCAATGCTATCGCCCGTATCCACTATGTCATCTATGACCAGCACCCTCTTACCCGTTAAGCTCTCTCCTTTCGCCTCATGCTTGATGAATGCCTTCTCTATAACCTGAGCCGTGCTGGGCCAATGAACCACTTGAACACTAACTAGATCAGTTACTCCTAAATTATCGCAGACCAACCTAGCCGGCACATAGCCGCCGCGGGCAACGGCCATAATTACTTCAGGCCCCCATCCACTATCGATTATTTTATTGGATAAATCACGTGCCCAATCAACTATCTCATCCCAAGACACTAGCTTCACGGCAACTCTAACCATAACATTAACAACTATATAAATCAAGGTTTATGAATATTACGCAAAACATGATTGTATAAAAACATGACTGGGAAATATTATGGTTAAGCTATGTCGATAAAATTGATGATGAACTTCATCTTTCAGGGATGAGGGGGCAGAACCCATAATGGTAACTCCCAAGACCTTTGAGGAGCAATAGCTCACAAAGTGGGTTAATAATTTGCGATCTCTAATAAAGGAAATATTAGCATCTCTCATTTAAGTCCATTATCATATATCTTCACTTAACGAGCATAGCGTTGATGAAGTAATACTAAACTTGACTTGGGACTTAAGACTTCCCTATTTTTACTATGAAAAAACATAAATAGCCTATGGATGTTTGCCAATAATCATGTCGAAGCTTTCAATCATGGCTTATTTCGAGAAATGGTTTATTCTAGGGGTTATAGCTGGCATTGTAGCAGGCCTAGCGGCGGCAACGTTTTATATGCTTTTACACCTATTTGAGCTATTATTCATTGAAAGAATGGTGGGCATCTCCTATCCTAGACCTATAGGCGAGGGAGGGAACCCCCTAACATTTACTTTTCACGCTGGTAGGTATTACCTAATTCCATTGTCTTTGTCATTGGGTGGCTTATTGTCTGGATTAATAGTCTATATTTTTGCTCCGGAAGCTGAGGGACATGGAACTGATGCCGCCATAAGGGCCTACCATTATTTCCAAGGTAAAATACGGCGAATTGTAATACCTGTGAAAATAATTGCATCGGCAATAACAATAGGATCCGGAGGAAGCGCTGGGAGGGAAGGGCCTACTGCACAATTTTCTGCAGGTGTCGGATCAATGCTTGCAGACATGCTTAGGCTTTCACCGGAGGATAGAAGGAGAATGGTTGCTATTGGAATAGGGGCTGGAATAGGTTCCATTTTTAAAACGCCAATAGGCGGGGCTTTGCTTGCAGCCGAAATACTTTATCGAAGAGATCTAGAGCCGGAGGTGATCTATCCAGCATTAGTGGCTTCTGCAATAGGATACGCAATATTTGGTTCCATGTTTGGCTTTACCCCAGTTTTTGGGTATTATTATGGATCATTTAATCCCCTGAGGCTGCCTTTCTACGGTGTTTTAGGGGTAATTACCGGCATTTTGGCAATAGTATATGTCAAGGTGTTTTATGGGATTAATTCATTTTTTAAGAAAATGCGGATACCTAATCATTTTAAGCCTATGGTGGGCGCCATATTTGCCAGCGCTATAGCATTATTAGCGCCGGAGGTTCTTGGAACAGGTTATGGTTGGATAGATTTAATGGAGTATGGAAGGATCAATACACTCTATTCTCCATTTATTCCAGCATTGATATTGATAATTCTTTTACCATTCCTTAAAATCCTAGCCACTTCATTTTCGGTAGGCTCAGGCGGCAGCGGCGGCGTTTTCGCGCCAGGCCTATTCATAGGAGCCTCTATTGGCGCAAGCATGGGATTATTTTTCCACTATTTATTCCCATCAATAATTCCCAATATAGCGCCTTTCGTAATAGTTGGAATGGCTGCATTTTTCGGCGCAGCAGGAAAAGTACCTTTATCAGTGATAGTTATGATTACGGAAATGACGGGAAGCCTACAATTGTTACCCGGCACTATGATAGCGGTTGCAATATCATACTTGGTATCCGGGAATTACACGATTTATAAATCCCAAGTGCCCACCAGGAGGGATTCCCCAGCCCATAAATCCGAGTACGAGATGCCATTACTGAGGATGATCAAGGTAGGCAATGCCAAGCTAGTTGACGTTAAGGTAAGAATTGATGATGAGGTAAACAAGGCCTTAAACATAATGCTGGAACAAAAATTCCTAAGCTTGCCTGTAATTGATAACTCGGGCAAATTAATAGGCATTATTTATTTAAACGATTTAAGAAATGCCAAAGATGGAGAATTAGTTGGCAAATACGTAATTAGAGGAATACCTTATGTAACACCCAATTCTAGCCTTGAAGATGCATGGGAAATAATGAGTAGAAATAGAAGTAGATGGGTTTGCGTTGTTGAAAACGATAAATATAGAGGGATAGTTACAATGGAGGATTTATTGGCTGCCTATAAAGAAAGGGCGCCGCAAATAATGGGCACCAATGATGCCAAGCATGAAACTAATTAGCTGGATAATAATCTGACCGCCTCCCCACCCTAGAGGACGAGACTCGCCCCCTCTTTTATTAACTATCTATACGCTTATCGTCCTTAACTTTACTCGTTTTCTTGAACTAGGTCAAATTCGTAGCCTGCAATGAATAATCTGCCATCCATTATTAATTTACGTCTAGCCAAGTCAAGCTCATTCATGAGTCCCTCACGAATCTCATATTCAACGCTGCCCTCAATGCATTCTCCGCTTCTTATCGTGAATAAATTGGTCAGCGGCTTGCTTGATCCAGCCCAATCACTGTCCAGCGTTATCTTTATCCAATTAACCCAATCCTCGAGCCCTGTCTTAGTTATGGGGCCACCAAACCTTAGCCTGACATTAAGGTCTGCACTGGATCTATTACAGTAGCGGATAGATGCCTCATACTTATGATATCCGCTGAGGTCCCTTGTCACGTATACTATGAATCTATGAATTATGACTTTCTTATCCATCCTTGTAAGCGAAGGCCTTCGAGGTCTTAAGAGTTACGCCTCCTTACATTTCCTATAGCCACCATCCCTAGCTATAAAGAATTAGCTAGGGGAAGCTGAGGGTTATTTTCTTGTAAGGATTTTTCATTGTTCTCCTGACCTCCTCCCCGTCCTAAAGGGCGAGGGTTCCCCGAGGTCTAGGGGGTTACGCCCCATTCACGGGCGCTACTCCATTATGCAGGACGAGGAAAGATAATGGTTTCTTAATTGTTGAAACTACTGCACCCACAACTTTCTTCATTATGTTCAATGCACCATTCAAATCCGAATGAAGTCTATGCCCAAAAGGATAGCTAATGACTCCTCTTGGATGTCTC
>JBMFVP010000040.1:0-15844 GCA_049965935.1 Thermocladium sp. | reverse complement strand
ACTGAGGAAATAGCCAAGGAGCAAGCAATAATTAGGATAAGCGCTGAGAAGAGGCGCAGTCATTATGTCACAGTCATAGATATAGATAGCAGCGATATTAGGAAGCTGGAGATCGATGAGTTAACTAAGGAATTGAAGCGTAGATTAGCTGCTGGAGGAACCATTAAGGGGAACAAGATAGAGATACAGGGCGACCATAGGTATAAGGTTAGGGAGATACTTAAGGAGTTTGGATTCAAGCCTGAAAACATTTTCATTAATGAGGATATAATAGTGGTAGAGAGGAAGTGAGTTACCTGGAGAATGATCTAGACTCAGACCTATCTAGGGTAACTCCTGAAAATGCGGCTCAAATATGCATGAAGATTCTTGACTCATCATCAAGATTACTGGGGCTAGGCATTCAGGTAAGAGATGCACGAAGCGCCTGGGCAGTTATGAGCAAAATAATAGAGCTAAGCAATGAGTTTGTGCTGGCCAGGTTCTTGGCAGAGGTCTTGGAGCTAAGCAATATGGTTGATGCAAATCCGTTAATTAAGGACATGATTGTGCGCGATTTCCTTGTGTGTGCGGAGAAGACGAGGATGATGGTTATCGGGATGGCAAAGAGAGGAAAGAGTTGGATAGAGATCGCGCGTGAACTGGAGGGAATGGTTAATAAGGAGGAACATGGGAAATAAGCCATGAAAGAGGCTCAGCTATATGAGGAACTCGGTAATGGAGTAGTCAAGTGCACGGCTTGCCCACGCAGATGCAGAATATCGCCTGGACTTTGGGGTGCATGTGGGATTCGATGGAATGTAGGCGGGAAGCTTTACTTAATGAATTATGGACGAGTAATTGCGGCGCATATAGATCCCATTGAAAAGAAGCCGCTTTACCACTTTAATCCAGGGAGCGCCGTATTCTCGATAGCGACCACGGGCTGTTCATGGTTCTGCCAGTACTGTCAAAATGCTGATATAAGTCAAAGACGACGAGTGGAGGGATTCGAGGTAACGCCGCAATTGCTTGTTGATTTAGCCGTAGCTTATGGTGCTCATGGCTTCGCCTACACATATAATGAGCCAACCATATTCATGGAGTTCGCCAGAGATGTTGGGGTACTGGCACATGAGCGAGGCCTCTTTAATTCATTCGTGAGCAATGGATACATGACTGATGAGGCGATAGATGTGGCGGCGCAATTCCTTGACGCGATCACCGTTGATCTAAAGGGAAATGCGAGCGAGAAGTTCCTGAGGAGATACGTGGGGGTACCAAGCCCCGAACCCATATTTGCCGCCCTAAGGGAATTAAAAAAGAGGGGGATATATGTTGAGATAACCGACTTAGTGGTGCCCGGCGTTGGGGATGACTTAGACGACGCGAGGCGCGTGGCGCATTGGGTCGCTGATGAGCTTGGCCCTGAGACTCCCATTCATTTCCTGAGATTCCACCCAGATTATAAGATGCTGGATATTCCGCCTACCCCGGTAGAGACCCTAGAGAAGCATGCAGAGATTGCTAGGAAAGAAGGCTTACTCTATGTTTATATAGGGAATGTGCCGGGCCATGAATTGGAAAACACACACTGTCCAAGCTGTGGTAGAGTAGTCATAAGGAGACGAGGCTTTGAGCTGCTTGAGTGGAACATCGAGGACGGCAAATGCAAGTACTGTGGCGCCAAGATTCACTTAAGAGGGGAATTGAAACCCACGTGGAGAGAAGATAGGTTCATGCAAGTCCCCATACACCTATTCTCCAACTACACCGAAGTAAAGCTAAGCGATGTTAAGGGAATGCGTCTTCCAGAAGAGGCATAATTGTTCTCCTCAGGACTGGGATTATTCCTTTATTCCTGATTCCTCTAATCTCTTTAGGAATAAAGCATTTCTCCGGACCTGCTCGTCATCGAACACTAATTCGCCGACCAGCTTCCTTGCCTTGGAGCAATCATACTTGACCCCGGCGTATTTAGCTAATTGCCGCACGCTGCTTGGTAAAGCCAGCATTGCAAGGAACGAGGGCACCGGCACCTTGATTGCACGCCTCGAGAGGGCTGTGCTCATGATCTCCATGAACCGCTCTATCGGCACTTGATTACACTCAGTTGCGTACATATATAATCCACGCGGCTTCACGTGAATTAATTCCCTCACTATGCGCGCCAAGCTGACCGCACTTATTGAGGAAACACTCAATCCCACCCTAGGTATTATACCGAGTTTAGCCGCTCTATACATGAGGAACCACTCGCCGTGAGCGGCGTACTCACCATAAACCAGTGTTGGCCTGATTATGGCGAATGGGATTCCCCCCTTCACCGCCTCTCCATAAACCGCCTTTTCTCCCTCACACTTGGTGAACTCGTACTCATTGCTTGGGGCAGCCCCCTCGCAATGCTTATCCTCCTCTGTGACCATGGATCCACGTGGCCCCAGGGCATTTGATGCACTCACGTGAATTAGCGTGGCCCCAGCCTTTACGGCTGCCCTAGCAATTAACTTGGGGGCCTCTATATGTGCCGCCCTTAAGTCACCTCTCAATGCTCCAATTGCATTGATAACCGCATCTGCACCATTAACTATATTTCCCAAGTCGTCCACTAGGGGATCAACCCTAATCAGCTTAACCTTATCTTCCAATAATGATGCATATTCGCGCTTTAATGGGGATAGGTTTCTATATGTGACTAGGACCTCGCCAATGCTTGATAATTCAATGGCTAGGTGGGTAGCGATAAAGCCGAGCCCGAATATTATTATCCTCACCGGTAATTACCTTAGGAACTACTTGTTCACTGTAGTTGGGATGTTGCCTTAGCCTTAAAGTCATCCGGAGACACGGACAAGTCGCCGGTGGGCGGTATTTCGCCGCGTTCCCTGAGTACTTGCCTAGTCAATAACCAGAATATTAAGGCAAGGCTTCCCCTGCCCTTGTTATTGCATGGAATCATTAAATCAATGTAGTTTGGATCATTATCGGTATCCACTAGTCCAATTACTGGTATTCCAGTTGCAGCGGCTTCTTTAAGGGATTGAATATCAGTCTTGGGATCCGCGATTATGAGTAGTTCCGCATCCATGTAATTATCGAGGGATGGATTAGTGAATGAACCAGGAATAAATCTGCCGGCCACGACCCTGCAGCCCACGAACTTGCACATCATCTCCATGGGCTTGAATCCATACGGCTTAACCGAGTGAGCCACTATCTTGGATGGATCATACCTAGTCATCATTTTAGCTGCTATCCTGATCCTCTCGTCTATCTTCTTCAAATTAAATATTCTTAATCCGTCAGGTCTCACCGAGAATATGAAGCCGCGCTTGATAAGGTAATTATTTGATATCTTTGCGCCAAGCCTGACGCCGGCTGCCATATACTTCTCAATTGGCACAAGCAACTCTTCCCCACTCACTTGCTCCTCCTTTTTATCGCTCATTGCGCCATGGGTAAATGATTAGTATTTAAATTTTGCCACCTCAAGCGAGGCATAAAATTAATAAACGGCTAGATCCGCTGGATCCATATGGTAATGCTGGATGTGCTTTCCAATGCATTAATAATGATAAGAAACGCGGAGGCGCGAGGCTACAGCAAAGTAGTTGTGTGGCCCTCATCCAAGCTAGTCGGCAACGTCCTCCGCATCCTCCAGAAGTACGGCTATGTTGGAGAGGTGGAGTTCATTGATGATGGCCGCGGCGGGAAATACGTGGTTAGCCTCCTTGGCCGCATAAACTCCATAGGCCCAGTAAAGCCGCGCTTCTTCATAAATAGCCGCGACATACCTGCATGGGAGGAGAAATACCTACCAGCCCGACAAATAGGCCTCCTCTTCCTATCAACATCAAAGGGAGTCCTCTCCCACATAGATGCAAAGGAGGCTGGAATTGGAGGAACGCTTCTAGCCTACGTCTATTAAGTCACCCTTAATATGACCTCCTCCCCGCCCTTAGGGGTGGGGTTTCTCGAAGTCTTGGGGATTACCTTTATGGAAGGCTACTCACATCCCTCCCCACCGGCATTGCGGGAGCTGACTCTCCCTAAGAGTTAACCGGCGGGACAGCAAGCTTGTTGCTTGTTTCATAATAATGTAAAAGAGCCCCGGCCGGGATTTGAACCCGGGACCTCCTCATTTCTTGGAAAAGGCCCCTTACCAGTGAGGCGCTCTGACCAGGCTGAGCTACCGGGGCATTAAATCACGCGAGTCACCACTGCTTTTAAGGATTGCGATGATTGGCGAGAATCTACTCCCCCAATGAGGAACCCCATCTTCCTGGAACCCCTGATTCAAGTATATATTGAGCATGAGAGACATTGATTCAAGAGTTAGGGGCAGTAAATAATCGTTAAATAATTGCCTTTTCCGTGGAATTAATGTTGCTAGATCCTTACTTCCCTTACGTCTGGGAAATCGCTTTCAAAGAATTCCCTCTCGCTTCTCTCATTGCTTTCCCGCCTCTTCCTTTCTATGCTTCTCAGTTCCACTCTCCTTATTTTTCCGCTTATGGTCTTCGGCAATTCATCGACGAATTCTATTATCCTGGGCCTCTTATATGGCGCTATGTTTTGCTTGGCGAATAGGAAAATATCGTGGGCCAGTTCCCTGCTGGGCTTATAGCCTGGCTTCAGTATTATGAATGCCTTGGGCAGGAATCCCTTTATTGGGTCGGGGGACGGCACTACGGCGGACTCAGCCACGGCTGGGTGCTTCAATAACTCGCTCTCCACCTCGAAGGGGCTTATCCTGTAGTCGCTTGATTTGAATACATCATCTGCGCGACCCACGAAGAAGAGGTAGCCCTCCTCATCCATTGAGGCGACGTCGCCGGTCCAATAAAGTCCCAGCCTGAACACCTCCTCATTCTTCTTTGGATCATCATAGTAGCCCTGCATCACTCCCAGTGGCCTTGGCTCCATCTTGACGGTTATATGCCCATCCACTCCAACCTTAACTGGAGCGCCATCCTCATCCACTAGAACTACATCGTAGCCCGGCGCCGGTTTGCCCATGCTCCCGGGCTTAACCTTCATGCCTGGAAAGTTACCGACGAGGAGCGTTGTCTCGGTCTGGCCATATCCATCCCTAATCATTATACCTGTGCTCTTCCTAACCCTCTCAATCACCTCAGGATTAAGTGGTTCCCCTGCACTGGTGGCTCCCCTTATTGAGGAAAAGTTGTACCTGGTTAAGTCCTCCAACAGCAGCATTCGCCACACGGTTGGCGGTGCGCATATAGTATTCACTTCATACTCCTCTATTGCCTTTAATTGGCGTGAGGCACTGAATTTTCCCTGTTCATAGACAAACGTGGTTGCGCCTGCATTGAATGCGGCGAAGAAGGTGGACCACGCCCACTTAGCCCAGCCGGGCGATGATATATTATAGTGCCTATACCCGGGCTTGGTGCCCGTCCAGTACATTGTTGTTAAGTGGCCCACTGGGTATGATGCGTAGGTATGGTGAGCTATTTTTGGCCTAGCCGTGGTGCCGGACGTGAAGTATAGAAGCAGTGAGTCCTTCATGGCTTCCGTGGTGAAGTTCGGCTTATAGTTCTCGGATTTCCCTTCATACACGTCCCCCAGCGCCATCCATCCCTTCCTCGGCTCCGTGGATATGAATGCCTTAACCGTGGGAAGTCTCTCCCTGGCTTTCTCTATTCTCTCCGCTGCGCTTGGGTCGGCTATTATTGCCTTAATATTAGCCCTACGCGCTCTGTCCTCCACATCGCTTGGAGTCAATAAAGTCGTGGCCGGGGAAATGACTCCGCCTATCTTCATTGTGGCCAGGAATGAGGCGAAGAGTTCCGGTTTATTGCCCATCATTATCATTATCACGTCTCCCTTGCCTAGGCCGAGTTCCCTTAATCCATTAGCCAATTTATTGGAGAGGCTCCTTAATTCGCCATAGGTGAATACACGCTTATCCCGGGAATCCAGCAATGCATCATCTATCCATATCAATGCGGGTTTTCCAGTCTCCTGCGAGTCAAAGTAGTCTAGGGCCCAATTGAAGTTCTTGATGAGGGGCCACTTGAATTTTCTTCGGGCCTCCTCATAGTTCTCTGAGTTTAATAATATATCACGTGACTCAATGAATACTTTTAATTCATTGCCACTCATATCACTATAAATTTTATTGCTATATTTAAATATTACCCTAGGCTAATGCTTAAAAATATGTGAATCAACCAGGAACTGAGAATACATGTCGATCGCGGAGACCGCGCTAAACACGCTTTTCTGGGAGGCTGGAGTAATGCTCCTAGTTATAGGCAGCGTAAATCTAGGTATAGGTAAAAACGAGCCCCGGGACTTCGGCATAGTGATACTCTCGGGCGCAATAATGGAGACGCTGGCAATGGCATTCGTCATATCAGCAGGCGACACCATGGGAGCAACCATAGCTGCCGCATTCGTACTGCTCCTCTGGATGCTAGGCATTGGGCTAATAATAGGAAAAAACCTCACCGCGATGAATCATGCCCTCTGGTTCACGGGAATATTCTTTGCACTAATAACAGCGGAAACAGCTAAACTAGGGCTAGTAACTCTATCCATGGCTCTAGGCCTACTTCCACTAGTGACGATACTGCTTGCCGCTGCTCATTACGCCGAGAAACCCATGCTAGCCAAGGCGGCGGGCGCAATATCATTCATTGACGGCTGGATATTCTTCATAATGGCATACGCCGGCGCAGTGGGATTAGCATTGCCGTAGCAATTAGTACCGCTCACTAAATAAAAAATCATTTTTTCCAATTAAATATTTAATTACGCTGCATCAATCAATATATGTGAATAATGATCGAAACACGGCTAGGTACTTGATTCACGCAGCTCCGCGAGGAAACACGAAGATTCATAGGCTGGAATTAATGAAGAGACTAAGGGAATTAGGCATTCACGTGATAAATGCCAGAATTGGGAACCACCATGTTGAGATCGATGTATTGTCACGCAATGTTGAGTTGGATGTCGATATAATCAATAAGGCAATCGGCAGCGTAACTAGAATTATTCCACTGAATGAGGAGACCAATGTGGAGGATCCCTTTAAGACATTCATTGAATTGTTTAACGAGGAGAGGTTCTGGGAAGCCCATGAGGTACTGGAGAGCGTTTGGAGAGAGAATAGGGATACCCTAGTTCAGGGATTAATAGTGCTAGCCGCAGCCTTCGCCAAGCTGCAGGAAGAATCCGTCACTGGATATCAGAGGCTAATGCAGAAGTCCCTGGATTTAATGGAGGGAGGTCACCAAATTAACTGTATAAGCATTGATCAAGTCAGGGAATTAATTAATGAGGCGATTAAGTCCAGGAGTCCATTTAGGATTAATTGCAAAAACAATTAATTTGGTTAAATTATTTAGGTGGAATCAATTAGGCCTTTATTGGGTCAGACTTAATGCCGTACTTAGCTCTCCACTGCTCAAATATTTGCTGCTCCTCTGGCGTTAATTGCCTATTGAACCTATACCACTGCTTGCTCTTGGACTCCTCCGGCGCCTCGCTGGCCTTCCATATACAGTTGACCGGACACACCTTTATGCATTCAAAGGAGTCTGGACAAGCCTCCCATATTAGCCTCGCCTTCCCATTCTCGTCCAACTCAAGCGCATTATAGGGGCACACAGAGACGCATGCACCACATCCGATGCATATATCCATATCCACTACTACCCTCTCATATTTAGCCAGGTCTTGACCAGATGGTGCGGACATACTTGATCAATAGAGCCCCTAACTAATTGATTAATAACAATTTCCTCGTGTACTCAAATCATTAGCTTGATGTTGTGGGTTTATGTTTCTCTGCTAAAGCGTTACCATTAATTGGACACGCAATTAATTCAATCACTAAACCACAAAAAGCCCACAAACTTAATGAGGCTGGGAATCAATGTAGAAAGAAGGGAGCAAGTGACCCTAAGAGGAAGAACATGCCGCACTTGATTAAGGCTATGAATTGACGGGCCCGGTGGGATTTGAACCCACGGCCTACGGGTGTCTCCCGTTTTCGTGGTTAAGAGCCTCGGCCTCCCGATTAACCAGGACCGCCGCTCCACCATGCTGAGCTACGGGCCCTTAATGCATGCTTGGAGCCATGCCTTTTTAAGGTTTTCGAGCAATTAAACCTGCTCCAGAGTCCTCAAAACAAATGATGCAATGGCCCTCGCCAAGGGCACCGGCACAGCTTCGCCGACTTGATTGAATTGTTCATCCTTGCTGCCGTGGAATACATGGGAGTCGGGGAAACCCATTAACCTAGCTTGTTCCCTCACTGTGAGTATTCTGTCCTCAATTGGGTGAATGAATCTCACGCTTCCCATTACCGTGGGCGCTAATTTATTCATGCTTAGTCTAACGAAGTTGGAGTGTAGGTGCTTTGCGCCCCTGAACTTATAGAGGGATGCCCCCCACGGCACATTCGGTATCCTCTTCATCTTGCTGCTGCTCACGGTGACCGATTCATGATTGGGGAAACCAGTGTCGGGGGCCGGTAAACCAGCCAGTGCCTCCCCCACTGTTACTATTTTCCTAGCCTTGGGGGGATTTATCTCGATATTTGAGATGAAGACTCGCCTCCTAACGCTGGGAGTCCCATAATCCTCTGCATGGAGAACATTAAAGAACACCTGATACCCAGCCCTCTCGAATTCACGCCTTAACGCGGCTAGTAGTCCATCCTCCATTATTGCGGCCACGTTCTCCATAACGAATACGCGAGGATGTAATTCGCCCACCATCCTAATGAAGTGGAGTGTTAATTGCCCTAACTCATCTAGGTAAAGCCTGTCCAGGGGATCCTTCATCCTATTTGGATTAGCCGTCGTGAATGCTTCGCATGGTGGTCCCCCGATCACGACATCCACATCGCCCACGTACCTACTCACGTCGATTCCACGCAGTTCCCTAATGTCCCTCGGCAACGTAATGGCATTTGGGAAATTGGAGCTAAATGTTCTGGCCGCGCTCCAATTATGCTCTATTCCCAGTAGAACATTGAACCCGGCCTCCCTGAATCCCTCGCTGAATCCACCGCCCCCAGCGAATAAATCAATTACACTTGGCGTCACTCCTCGGTCACGCTGAAGTTGCCCTCATAAAGCACATCTATTAACTCCTCAAAGAAGTTGCCCCTCGGTCTAAGCACGGTGACCTCGTTTCCATCCATGAAAGCGAACGCCACATTGCGTAACCCGTAATTACCGGTTAACCGCTTCTTATAGAACTCGCCGGCCTCGGGCCTATATGGCATGTCTAGAACCACTAGCTTGGGGGTTCCAATGTAAGTATTAAGCAATTTATTAAACACGGTTAGCCAGGGACATAGGAACATTATGCCGCGCCTACTCTCCGAGAAGAGCATGTACGCCGCGCCGCATCTAATTGATTTATTGAATGTATACTCACCATGAAGCCCTATGCGTCTCCGCAATTCACGGCCCCTGGAATCCTTTATCTTTATTATCTCTCTTCTCAACTCCATTGGATCCAGCAAAGGATT
Source organism: Thermocladium sp. (assembly GCA_049965935.1). Classification (GTDB taxonomy): domain Archaea; phylum Thermoproteota; class Thermoprotei; order Thermoproteales; family Thermocladiaceae; genus Thermocladium. Next base: position 6,348 of record JBMFVP010000040.1, on the reverse strand, counting down.
AAGCACTGCCTCGTAATTGGCGCCAAGCCTAGCCACGTCTCCCACGAATTCAGCGTCCAGCGCCTTCAGTGGGTCCACGCCGTACATTGCAGTCATGAATGCCCTATTCGGGTGAACCCCCCACGCGGCAAGCTCAATGAGGGCCATGTCGAGGGGGCTATCCATGTACTTGGCCAATGCATCGCTGGCCCGTATTGGCCTAGGCGCCGGGATGCCCATTAGGAATTGGATCAGGTAGTCAGGTATGAAGAGTAAGTCCCTGGATGCATGCATCAATACTCCAGCCCTCATCAGGTCAGTGAGGCTACAGTCCCGTCTGGCCATTAATAATTGAGTTCTTAGATTAACCTCATTGGCCTGGGTCTTCATGTAGTGCCACAATAAGCCAAGCACGTCGCTCGGCACATGTAGCTCAGCTAATCTATGCTTGACTAATCCCTCTAATGCGGGGAAACTTGCCTCTAGTCTTTTTAATTTATCGTTCTTTTCCTCATCATCCAGGTAAGGAATTCCCTTATACTTCTCCAGTAATTGTTGATAGTCGTTACCATACCTCAACGAGTAATCGATAATTAATGCCTCCTCATCCGCTGCCTTAAGTGCCTGGTAATAGGCCTCGGCGTCCTCAGCATCGCTATAATTCATTGAGTCAATTTGGAGGCAAGCCTTAATAATGCTTTCCTCCCCTCTCATTAATGAGTTAACCGCTTCGTTCCCATTCCGTAAAAATTTAATAACTAAGCTGGAACCGTGTTTCCTATGCCGTTTAGCCACACCAAGGATGTTGGTCCAGCCGGCAGATTTGGAGCCAGGTATGGAGTGGGAATCAGGAGGAGAGTGGTTCAGGTAGAGGTAAAACAGAAGGGCAGGCATAGGTGCCCTAGATGCAAGTCCATCACTAAAATGAAGAGGATAGCCCTAGGCATTTGGCAGTGCCCCAAGTGCGGCTTCACGTTTGCGGGCGGTGCTTGGGTTCCTCAAACCATAATGGGCAAGACCATAACTCCCGAGGAACTTAAGAGCGTTGAGAACTTGAAGGCGCAATGGAAGGTAAAGAACAAGAAATAACGGCAATGATTCTATTAACGACGTCTAGAGACCCATCCCAGAGAACTCGGCAATTCATTAATGAATTGATTAAGTGCATTCCAGGCTCCGCTAAGCTCAATAGGGGGAAGACGCCGCTCCGCGTGATTATTCGCGAATCTCCAGCCTTGATTCAAGTGGTGGAGCGTAACGGTAATCCAGGAGAGATGAGGCTGTATAGAAACGGTAGGCTAGAGCTTCGCATGATTATCCAAGGCATTAAGCTCCTGAGGGATATGCATTCCATTAATAGGAGGCGAGCAGCAACGCTCTCTGCAGTTGGGAGAGGATGGGCCGCGGAAGTGATCAGCCAAGCCCTGGGGATACAGCTCTATCCAACGAGTGATCCAGGGGAACTGCGGGGGTCAAGTGATGCCATAGCGCTTATCGCGGAGGTGGGGGGCTCTTGGCGGCTTGAGTTTCTTGATGGCGTGGATCTAGGTCCCTGTGGTCCATCAATAATCATGAGTAACGTCGAGTTGGTGATAAAGTGAAGGCCGTCTTCAGGGTATGCGGCAGCGATGTTAACCTAATTGCACACGTCTTCGTTGCGCTAGAGAAGGAGCTTAGGTTTAGGCGGGGCTCGGCGAGGGTCAGCGGCATCAGTGGCGAGTGTCTCGAGATAACCATAACCGCTAATGACTTGACTAGCCTGCGGAGCTTAATTAATGGCGTGGCGAAGAGCGTTTACTTAATAGAATTAACCGCGCAAGCCTGCGCCGGCGATTCCAAGGCTTAATTCATTGCTGCTCCCCTTGATGGGCAAATTTTTAAACTTAGGAGGCAAGGCTTTACTATGTCGTCATTGCCCCCATCAGTAAGGGCGGACCTGGAGAAGCTGCAGGAGCTAGATACTCAACTGCAGTCGCTGCTCTTAAAGAAGCAGCAATATGAGGCTGAGTTGAAGGATATAGATAGGGCAATCAGTGAGATAGAGAAATTGGCTCCGGATGCAAAGCTTTACAAGGCGGTCGGCACATTTCTAATACTGGTCAATAAGGATCAGGCGATGCAGGATCTAAAGGATAGGAAGGAATTGCTTGACCTACACATAAAAACGCTGGCAAAGCAGGAGCAAATGCTCAGGAAACAGATGAGTGATATAGAGACGAGGGTTAATAGTTTAATGCAGGGTGGTTCTGTTGGGGGAGGAGCGGCCCCCGGAGGAGGCTGAGCTGGAGCAAATAATTGAGATCGCGAGCAGATTAACCACTGAGTACATCATTAATAAGGTTCCCCGGGATCTCCTTGCCGGCGTTAATGTGAAGATCGAGGTTATCGACGTTGAGAAACTTGTTTTATCAGTTAATGTGGATCTAGATCTACTTGAGGGCAATGCCGAGGCTGTCGCCGATGATGCTTCCCAGTACTGTATAGATATCTTGGATACATTAATTAACATGCACTTAACCGGTCAACTTAATGGAAGAAGCAATGATGAGATTATTGCAATTATTCAGGGAAAAGCAAAGAATAGTGATAGCGATCCATAGAAATCCTGACCTAGATGCTGTGGCGTCCTCAGTCTTGCTTAACTCGTTCTTATCATCAATGGGGAAAGAGGCGTGTCTAGCGGCTCAAGGCAAGCCCACCGCCGAGGCAACATCATTGCTTAGCGCTCTTGGGGTTACCGTGAATTACGGTTCCTGTGATACCTCTGGATCCATGCTTGTGGTTCTTGATTCTGCCTCCAGTATTCAATTGGGGGAAGCAGTGGAGGGGGAGCCGAATTTAGTGGCCGTGATAGATCACCACGCGGTGAGGAACATTAGGGGCGATATAGAATTAATAGATGAAACCTCCCCAAGCACCTTGGAGCTCGTGTATGAATTAGTTAAGGCCGCTGGATTCCAACCTGACTCAAGGATAGCCCAGCTCTGCTTGACTGCATTAATAGATGAGACGGGCAGATTCTCGAGGGCGGGGGCCAGGACTCTTGAGGTGGCTGCTGAATTAATAAGGCTTGGCGCTTCATATGGCGATGCAGTATCCATGGTGAGGAGGGAGAAGGATGAGTCGACCCGCATGGCCATGCTTAAAGGAGTGCTTCGAATGAGGGCCTATAGGCATGGAGACGTAGTTTTCTGTGTCACGACCGTTGATGCATTTGAGTCCCTTGTCGCTAATAAATTAATTGAATTGGGATGCAGCGCTGCATTCGTGGTGTCCGATCATGAGGAGGAGATCAGAGTGATAGGGCGGGGGAGGGGCGTGGATGTGGCCTCTATGCTTCAGGCGCTGAGTAGGAATGGGGTGGGGGAGGGCGGGGGCCACCGTGAGGCGGCTGGCCTTGTAATACGGAATTCCTCAGTGGATCGCGTTATGGGTCAGCTAATTAAGCTCATTAAATCAAGGGGCGCATCCCCCATGGTTGAGAAGCAGTAATCTGATCATTAATTGAGGCAATTTTTATTTATCGTAATATATTTTTCTAGACATGGATAGGAAGAGTGTTGTTGAGTATTATGATAACTTGTCACGGTCATATCTTGATTTATATGGTGGAGACGCGGCTAGGATGTACGTTGCGGCCCTTGACTTCTTGAAGAGGGGGGCACGGGTATTGGATTTGGGGTGCGGTGTTGGCATTGGTGCTGGCTATCTTGGGGGTGGCTTTCTATATGTTGGGCTTGATATATCTATGGGCATGCTGCGGCTAGCTAAGTTGTGGGGAGTTGACTTGGTGTGCGGCGATGGCGGCATGTTGCCGTTCCGCGACTCCGCTTTCGACGTAGTTATGCTGATTAATATAGTGGATTCGGAGATTGATTCTGATGTAGTGCTTGAAGCACGAAGGGTCGGGGGCCTATTATTGGGCAAGTCGCCTAGGGATAAGGATGATGAGTTCATGAGAAGAATGGGAATAACGGTATTGGACTAATTAAAAATCATTTTCGCCTAGCAAACCCTTGCGGAGCCTCGGACTCTAGCAAGCTTTAAGTGAAGGCTGGTTTTCAGTGCTTCCCTGTCCAAGCTTAATGTGTTTGGCCTCATTTCAATCCTGACGATGGTGCCTCTTATTAGGGTCTAGTTAAGGGCAGCAAATCTGGCCTTAGGAAGGAATTGCCTAGATTATTTGCCGACGTTGTGATGTTAAGCTGAGCGATGGGTCTCCATATATTAGGTCCAGCGGTTCGGTTGGTGGTCTCCTGTTCATTTTCTTGGCGTCCTCCAGGGCTTCGCCGCTGAGCAGATACTTTATTAGCCATGCTTTTTCCCTGATTACTTCGTTTATTTTCTTGTTGTTTGGAGGTATTTTCCCTATATATGTCATATTGGTCACCTCTTTATTACCTCTTTCGGGAAAAATAGGGAAAATAGGCATTTAAAAGCCGATCGGTTTGATTGTTAGACCCTTAACATAGAGCTACCACAAGTTAAGTACTACTATATTAGAATATATAGATCTAGGAAAACAACGGCGAAGTACCATTAAGATTAAAAATACCGCGAGACCTCAATCAAGTGCTGCTTAGATCAATGCTGTATATACCGGCCAATAAACCCAAATATATACAGAGCGCCCTATCAATGCAAACCAAGCCGGATGCAGTGATCCTGGACCTAGAGGATGGGGTTCCCCACGATCAAAAAGACTCAGCTAGGCAATTAATACCGGAGGAAGCAAAGGCATTACGAAGCGCTTACCCAACATTCATACGAATAAACTCCTATGGATCTCGGTGGTTCGATGATGACTTAAAGGTGGTTCCCCACTGCGATGGAGTGTTGCTTCCCAAGGCCACACCAGAGGGGGTTACCGCCATCATAAACAAATTAATGATGCTAGCCACTCCCCTGCCAATAATACCCCTAATAGAGAGCGCGGTGGGCGTGGTCACGGCTCATGAAATGGCATCCATGAAGCAAGTAACGGCCATTGGATTCGGGGCTGGGGACCTGGCAATAGACCTGGGACTCACGTGGAGCAAGGATGGACTGGAATATGGCTATGCACGGATGAAGATACCTGTGGATGCGGCGGCCGCGGGAATAGTTGCAATAGATGGGGTATACATGGATCTGGATGATTTAGAGGGGTTCGAGCGGGATTCAAGCATAAGCAGGAGACTCGGATTCAAGGGTCGTCAAGTGGTTCACCCTAATCAAGTGCCGATAGCGAACAAGGTATATGCCCCCACGGAATCCGAGATCAGTTGGGCAAGGAGGGTGGTTCAAGAATATGAGAAAGCATCCTCCACGGGCATCGGAGCAATACGCGTAGATAATGAATTGGTTGATTACATGCATTATAGAATGGCAAAGAGAATACTGGATACATACAATGAAATAGCCAAGAGAAACCAATAAGGAGAATACTGAATCGTTGAATCCAATGCTAGGCCTTATACCTATCTATTGGCAATTGAACCTTATTTTGAAGCACGTTAATTACGCCGGATAGCACTAATACCGCTATGAAGAGGATAAATCCCATCCTCACATTGGCTGCGCTAACTATTAAGTAGACAGACATTAAGGGCCCCAAGAAAAAGCCGGCTGAGGCTATGGCTCCAGCAAAGAACACGAATTCCCCCGATATGCCGGGTGGCACTACCTCCGTCATTTCGGCCCAATAATTGGGTATGTTGAAGAGCACTAATGCTGCAAGTACGGCACCAATAACATAAAACACATAATTATTGCTGTAAAGAACCAGAGCCAGAAAGCCAATGAAGGATATTATATAAGATATTGTCCTGGTTAAGTTCCTAGCCCTAAATGTCTCCTTGGCGGTCCTGGTCCTCTTAACCATTGCCGAGCCCAGCAATGCGCCACCCCATATTCCTAAGCCGGATAAGATCCCATATATTAACACCGCCGTTGATACCATGGTGGGGCTATACCTAGCAGCATATCCATATGTGGGCACCAGGTATGGTATTGATGCAAACGCCATAGTGGTGGCTATTTGCGAGAAGCCAATAGTATATGCCACTGGTAACTTGTATGGGGATGGGCAACCATGGGTCCCCCTAAGAGCTAGGTTACGGCGTTTGCTGATCGTCAGGAAATCAAACATAGGCAATAACTGACCTCCTCCCCGCCATAAATGGCGAGGGTTCCCCGAGGTCTAGAGGGTTACACCCCATTCACGGGCGCTACTCCGTCTTCATCTTGAGGAGGGAGAAGAATGAGGACCAAGCCTCATTATTTTTCTGGAGGACTGCCTGAGCATTCACGCCCAAAATGCCCTTATACTTCTCGTAGTACTTGCTCCAAGTACCCCTAAAATCAACTTGCTCCCCTCTGAAGAATTGC
>JBMFVP010000039.1:0-16336 GCA_049965935.1 Thermocladium sp. | reverse complement strand
GCTAAGGCGAGGCCCAGGGCAACCACGATAATTAACACCATGAACAACCACCTACGGGGAGCAATGGCCACACTAATCAATCCACTGAAATGAGGCTCCGTAAAAAACGCTTCGGGCCCTTAAAAAGTGGGGTTGAGCTTGGCCCCCACTATGGCATTCACGTTTATTCACGTTTTTCCTCGAGGCAAAATGCCTAGATGGGGCTACGAAGCCAGAGCAACAAACTTAACCAACCAATCTAATCCCTTGGAGGCGGTTGTGGTTGGTTCGGCCTGGGGTTCACGTGGAAGCGACGTTGATAGTGACTTGCGTATTATCGAACATACTTAAGCGTAGGGGATAGCCCAATAACCTCACCCACTGCTCCTTTATTGGGTTATTCGCCTATTGGGTTATTGATGTTGATTGGCCGGTAATGCCGACTTGGTTCCACATCTTGAGCGGCTTCAAGGCAAGCCTCCACGCTCCCGCTCTTAATAAGCCTCATGATTGGTTAGATCCTAACGAGGGCTTCACATCATTGCCGAAGGGCCGGCACCATATATGGCGAAGCCACGGTAGTGCCATCCCTAGGGTTACTGCCAACGTTTACTATGATCCACATGCACCTTATTAATGGCGATAGATGCATATGGAAATACCAAACAGCTAGGCAGCATTAAGGCCACACCACCAAGCCTCCACGCCTTAAACCAGCGAGGATTAAACCAATTCACGAATTGCATTGATAACCATACTCAGGCTTTAGGTAGTAACTCGTGTAATTTATAATCATGCCCATGGGCCAATAATACACACCACCAGTACTCGGATTAGCCTCAACACCTAGGAATGCAGTATAAAAACCATAACTATTAGGATTATATGTGATAGCTACATTTGCATTTTCGTAGAATTGAACCTGCTGTGCGGTGGTCGGCGTCATGAAGCCCACGGCAGCGTCTATTATGCTATATGCGGTACTTAACGTTATCCCAACGGGTGGACTCAGTCCCAGGCTAATGATCGAAATAATGACGCTACCAATAACAGAACCCGCTGCATAAGCTATCCCAACCGGTGTTGAACCATACGAACTGATAACGTTGCTAAATGAGTACTCGACTTCATCCGATGATTCAGCGCTATATTCTATGTTGCATTGTGTGCTTATGCCGTTGGATGAGCTGAACCAGGAACCATCGATTATTAATCGCGAAATATCATAGCCGGCATCAAGGTATCCTTTGAACATTCCGGTCACGGGTCCATTACCCACATCAATGCCCGGCAATAAGTAAAGGGTATCCCCGCTTCCCGGATAAGAGTCCGACGCCAAGCCCAATACGTAAGTGCCGTTAGCCCAAACACCAGTAGACGGCTGATACCACGAAACAACGGCGACATAACCATCAAAATACAGATAAACAAACCCAGAACCATTAACCCAATAAACCAATCCACCATTCTGAGCACTCTCCCGATACACACCCTCAGATAAAGATGTATCTGGTTGAACCTCAACAAATATCCATCCATTCGTTAATTCGATATTCATGTTTTGGCTAAAGGTGATTAATGGCCCCACTAAGTTAGTGAATGAATACCCGGTTGGATCAACCTCATTAACAGTCCCGTAAAACCCATTACCAGACGGAACCCCACCACCTATGTTCCAAAAACTAAACCACTCTATTCCTGTTTTTGATGGGGTGTTTTTGCTCCAGCCTATGAATAGTTGAGTGAGGGGCCCCTGGTATTCCTGGCAATCCTTAAGGACCCAGCCGCCACCGGGCAGCGGCGCGTATGTATCGTCGATTCCGCAGCTACCCACATAGGTATAGCCATAATCACCGCCACCGCTGCCCGGCGAGGTATTGGCCTCGGCCCTGCTTGCCCCACTCATTGAACTCGGTGTTGATGCCAAGCCCTCGCCCTTCACCGCGGTGGGCTTGATGCCGCTCCACGATATTTTATAAACCCAGCTAAGCCAGTAGAATGGCTCATTGCTTACACTCCTATACTTAACGTTTCTAGCCGCCATAACAACCTCGGCAGACACCTTAACAATGAATTTACCCTTAGAGGAATCAACCACTGTATAGGCCATGGCATTCTCATGGGACTTAATGGGAATTATCTCCCATCAATTGGATAAACTAACATGGTGGATTTATCCCTAATTAATCCCTTAACCTCATTTGACAGTTCCTTAATAGAAATACCGCCAACAACATCAACATTAAAATTAACCCCACCAAACGGCATGAAGTCAAGCGGTGATTCTCTAACATTGATGATCAAAATCTTAATAATAATCTAGAGCCATCGCTAAGCAAAATCTCGCCAATACCAACATCCCTACTCATCACATTACTCATTAAATCAAATTATGCAAGATCAATCTAAAATACTTTGCTATCGTTGAACCTGTGAAATAAAGTTTTTAATGATCGTTTTAGCTGTTCCTCAGCCATAAATAGCTAGCTTTCCCATTAATCCTCTTGCCTATAAGTTCAACTAGCTAATCATTAAATGACTCCTTAACCACTACAATTACCTGGAAGCATATTTATATTCATATAGAAATTAATGATCAGGCTTATATCGCTAATCATGAGCAATGGTCGCTCATGTGATCACTTTACTGAGCCTTAGGGCGCCCCTTAATTACTGTTAATGCGTGACTTTGCTTACCCTGACCGGCGTCACCTTGTATTCAGGCATTTTTGCGTATTTATCCACATGCTCCACTCCAATTAATTCATTAACTATAGCCTCTACAAAGTGAAAAGTCGAGAAAACAACTCCCCTCGGCACCTTATTGGTTACGAGCGCCTTGGCAATTATTGATCCCCGCCTCGACTCGACCTTGATCCAATCCCCACTCCTCACCCCAAGTTTCTCCGCATCATCACTATTGACCTCTATCAGGGGCTCGGGATACTCCCTTGAGAGTATGGTGGATTCCCGAGTCAATACTCCCGAGTGCCAATGATAGTAGCTTCTCCCGGTCGTCAATATGAAGGGGTAATCAGGATTAATCCACTCACTCGGGGGACTCCACTCAACCGGTACTAGATCGGCCTTGCCCCTTGGGAACCCATTGGTGTAGAGTCTCCTAGTTCCGGGGTGTCCACGCGATGGCACTGGCCACTGTAGTCCATATGGCTCCAACGCATCATAAGTCACCCCAGCGTATTGGGGCACTAATCCGCTTACCTCAATCATTACCTCCCTAGGGGATTCATGCTGGAACCCCCTTAAACCGAGGGCGTTAGCAATCATTCTTATTATCTCCCAATCGGGACGGGCCTCGCCCGGCGCCTCCCTGGCCTTCCTTATTAATTGGATTCTCCTCTCCGTGTTAGTTATTGTTCCCTCCTTCTCTAAGAAGGAAGCCGCCGGTAAAACCAGCGTGGCGTGTTTAGCGGTCTCCGTTAGGAAGAGGTCCTGCACTATCACGAACTCAGCGGTATCCAGTGCCCTAGGCACATCTGCTGCGCATGCCTCAGTTATGGCTGGATTCTCGCCCATTATATAGAATGCCTTAACTCTGCCCCTAATTCCTGCCTCGAACATCTCCGTCAAGTACAGCCCAGGCTCGCTCTTCACCTCGAATCCCCAAGCATCCTCTAACCTCTTCCTCGCCTTATCCCAAACCCGCACGTACCCCGGCAGGAAGTCCGGCAATGCCGCCATATCACTTGAGCCCTGCACATTACTGTGCCCCCTCAACGGCGCTACTCCAGTCCCCTCCTTCCCAACGGCGCCCAGTATTAGCGCTAGGTTCGCCACAGCCATTACGTTCTCTGTGCCGTGCTCGTGCTGCGTTATGCCCATGGCGTATAGGATCATTAATTTACCCCCAGCCATCAACTCCGCCGCCCGCCTAACTAGCGCTGGATCCACTCCAGTCACGTCACTCATCTTCTCGGGACTATACTCCTCAACCAGCTTCGCGTATTCCTGGAATCCATTAACCTTATCCAGCATTGACTCGTCATAGAGCTTCTCCTCGATTATCACGTGGGCCAAGGAATTCAAGAGAGCTATATCAGTGCCCGGCCTGTGCCGGAGCCAAACATCGGCGATGCTGGCTAACTTTGTTTCCCTGGGATCAGCCACGACCAGCCTCAGCCCGCGCTCCCTATTCCTAATTATGCGTGCTCCTATTATTGGGTGCTGCTCCGTGGTGTTTGATCCAATCACGAAGACGACGTCGGCGGAATCGATGTCATCTATGCTGGACGTCATTGCTCCTGCTCCAAGGGTCCTAATGAGTCCCTCAATTGTGGTGGAGTGACAGCTCCTGGCGCAGTGATCTATATTATTGGTGCCGAAGGCCCTAGCCAATTTCTGCATTAAGTAATTCTCTTCATTAGTTGCCTTGGCTGAGCTAATGAATGCCACGGCATCGGGTCCATATTCCCTTCTCACTCTCCTCAGCTCCTCGGCGGCTAACTTAATGGCCTCGCCCCAAGTTATGGGAATGAAGCCGGTCTCCGTGCGGAGGAGGGGCCTAGTTAATCTGTTTGGGGATGTGGTGAAGTCAAGCCCCTTCCAGCCCTTTACGCAGAGCGTTCCCTTATTCACGGGATGATTGGGGTCGGGCATTACCTTGATGTTATCCCCAAGGTTCTGAACAATGATGCCGCACCCCACGCCGCAATAGGGGCAAATGGTTCTGACTGTTCCCACTTCTCATATTCATTAATCTCCTTAATAAATATTCCATATCTTTATTAATTATAAATCCAGTAATGAGTTAATGTTTAAATTAATCCAGGCTAAGCATAACCGATGAGGTATTATTTATTGAGCAAGGGCGATCTACCTAAGTATATCGATTCATTGCTGGGCCTCGGCTTCCGAGTCATTGCTCCAAAGATGGAGGGGGGCTCGCTTGTATATGGATACCTAAACAATGGCTCGGAGTTCCTGGATGCGGTGCCCGCCTTCTTTTATAAGCCATTCATGGGGAGGGAAAACATATTCAGCCTCAGGGATGAGTTTCCACCCACGATTTACTTCACCCGCTCTTGTGAGGTGGCTGCAGTTACCATGCTTGATGACGTGAGGCTAAGGGGGCCCTTTGCGGATGCCATTTACTTAAGCAAGCGGAAAAACATTAAGCTGATCAATATTGCATGCATTCACTCCTGCTCGCCCAAGGCCTTCTGCACGAGCCTTCAGGGGCCACGCCTTGAGTCTGGTTACTCGATGCAGTTAATCGATGTTGGGGATAAGTACTTCATTGAGATGAATGATGATTTACCCATTGATTACATGGTTCCGGCTGATGAGGGGTGGTTGAGCAAGGCCATTAATGCCGTGAGGGGCGTGTATGAGGAGCAGCCCCGCGTCTCCATGAATTATGAGTTGAAGTGGGGCGACCCAATTTGGGGCGAATTAGCGAATAAATGCATTGAGTGTGGTGCATGTACATTGGCTTGCCCCACCTGTTTCTGTTACTCTATGGATTACAGGGACTGGAGTAGGCAGGAAGATAGTTGCCTTTGGGCGGGCTTCACGAGGATGGCGGGAGGCAATCCTAGGCAATCCCTTGACTCAAGGATGCGGCAGCGCTTCTATCATAAGTTGAGCTATCATAAGGATCGCTACGGTTACGCCCTTTGCACTGGCTGCGGTAGATGCACCACGGCGTGCCCCGTTGATATAGATATAAGGAACGTGATCAACCACTTCTCGAGGGGGGATTAAGTTGATGGAATCACCGAAAAGATTGGAGACGCTGTTGCCCGTGAGGAGTAGAATAATAGCTAGGAGAGAAGAGGCTCCGGAGACCGTGACCATTGCTTTAGACAGGGAGTTCCCCCGCGCCGCGCCTGGTCAATTCATAATGGTATCCGCCATTGATGGTGAGGTCCCCATATCCCTCGCCGGCGAGGCCCTAATAACATTCAAGAGAGTGGGGAGAACCACGGGCAAATTATATGGCTTAAGCATGGGGGACTTCGTGGGGATCCGGGGACCTTATGGCAATTCATGGCCCGGCAATTACGATGATTACTTATTAATAGCGGGGGGAATAGGGATACCGCCCATAAGGTTCTTCATTGATAAGTACTTGGGCAGAAAGAACATGACTCTCCTCTACGGCGCCAGGAGCCCAAGCGATATAATATATAAGGACCTAGTACTTGAGGAGTGGCCGCGCAAAGCCAACGTGCTAGTCACGGTGGATAGGGGCGACGCGTCGTGGAGAGGAAACGTGGGGGTGGTCACAACCCTCCTAGGCAAAGTGGAGCTGCGGCGAGGAATGGCTGCCCTAATAATAGGGCCGGAGATAATGATGGCTCACGCCGTCCGGGGACTCATTAACATGGGCATGGAGGTTCACAATATATACCTCTCCCTGGAGAGACACATGGAGTGCGGCGTCGGTTTCTGCGGGCATTGCAATATAGGTAAGCACTACGTGTGCGTGGATGGCCCCATATTCAGGCTCAGCGATGTTAGGGACGAATTATCCAGGGAGGGCTGGAGCATCTAGCGGGGACTATTCGAGCGCGGCGCTTATTGTCTTGCCATCAAATGCCATGGATCCAAAGAATCGCTTATATAGATATATGTTCGCTACATTAACCAGGAGAGCCAAGGTGAAGGGAACAGGTATGGGCAAGTAATCCAGCATTGCCCCTGATGCAGTCGTCGCCACGGCCGATGGAAACAGCCTCGCCGCTTGATTGACTCCAGCCGTTGTGGATCGCGACTCCCTGCTGACTAGCCCCATCATTAGGGATTGCTGGGCCGGCAGCGACGCTACCCTGAACATCACGAACACGAGGTAAGCCAGCACGGCAACCATGAATGCCTCGTTAATGGTGATTGGGAGAAGCCTTATGAATGGTAACATGATCAACGCTATGGTTGATACCATTCTCGTGATTATCACCGCATTAACGAAGCCCATGCGCCGAGTGAGGCTCGGCGTGGCGAGCGATATTAATGCTGCCATTACTCCTCCCAGGAAGAATATGTTACTTACCTCTCCCCTAGTTGCTTTAAAGAGTACCTCGAATAGTATTGGGAGGAATGGAGTCACGAGTCCCTGCCCCGTCCCGTTCAGTACCCCCACCGCGGCGAACATCTTCATAATCCTCCTATCCCTGGAGCCGTCCCCCCTCTTTTCGGTTGACTTGGTTCCCCTATAATTATCCCTAATGGGGGCTATCGCCGCAAGGGATATTGTTGAGAGGAGGAGGGAAATCATGAATGCCTCCATGTACCCCAAGTGAACAATTAATACGCCCACCGCGCCCGCTAGTCCTGAAGCCACATTCAGCAGGGAGTAAATGGTCGTTCTATTATCATCTCTCGTCTTATCGGCCAGCATCGCGGTCATAATTGGCGCAACCACTGCGCCAACGCTTCCGCTGGCTAATGCCCCGGCCGTTCCGAAGCCCCCCATTGCTGCGGCAATGAGTAGCAGGAAGTAATTGCGGGTAAATAGTAGGATAGCGGTCGCGGCGGGCAACATGGCCGTGGCCAGCATTAGGATCTTCTTTCTTCCATACTTGTCTCCGAGTCTCCCGAAGTATAGGGATAAGGCTGGCGCAGTGAATGCGCCCACGCCGAAGAATATGCCTATTAAGGTGAGGGATAAGTGAAGCACATTATATAGATAGAGTCCAGTGGCTATGCCAAGCGCTCCGGTCGCCGTGCTCCTGAGCATCCTGGACAATAATATGAGCAGTATATCTCTATCCATGCTGGGAAGAAAATTAACTGCTTAAAAAATTTACCGATATCGATTCAGTAAAAACGAGAAACGATGGGTCGCCCCTTAAACCTTAACTGATTCAAGCCTGGCATTCCTGAAGAACACGTAGAATAAGGCAGTGGCTACACTATAGAGACCGGCAGTTATGAAGAATGGGTAATAGAGGTTCCCCTCGCCGAATAAGTATCCCCCTATTGATGGCCCAGCAGCCCTGGGTATCGAGCTCAATAAATTAATGAAACTGGTGGCGCTGGCCCGCTGGTTCTCCGGCATTAACTTAAGTATCATGGAGCTCAGCAAGGGGTTCCCCATATTCATTAATGCGTTCCTAATCACGAACACTGCGCTGGCAATGGCGAAGCTGGGCGAGAAAGGCAATGCCACTAATAGGATTATGGCTGTGACGTGGGTTAACACGATGGCCCTCACCATGCCTATCCTAGCCGCTAAGCGAGGCGCCGCGAGAACCGTTAATGCCAGCGTTAAGTCCGATAAGGCGAAGACCGGACTCATCTGCTTAGCGGACACGTTGAACTTGAGGTTGAACCATAAGGACATGAGGGGAATCACAATCCCTGCCCCTAATCCAATAATCGCCTCCGTGGAGAACTTACCCATGGTGACGCTTAACCTAAAGAACACTCGTCCAGTGCCTCTATACCTCTCGTGAATCATCGATATCAAGAGGAGGGAAACCAGCGCAACGACGGAATCAACCAGGAAAATGAATCGTATAGGCAAGGCAAGAGGAAGCAGAGCACCTACTAGCGATGACACTATGGATAGCGAATTTATTATGCTTAAGTCGTTCTCCACATTGCTTGTTTTCTCCGCCAGCATCGCGTTCACGAGTCCCCCGCCTCCCCAAGATGAAGAGAAGGCATAGGCATAGGGAATCCTCATGAATAACAGCAAGAAGGCTATGGCAGATATGGCCCTACTCATTATCGCGAACCGCTTCCTGCCGTGGGCATCAGCCAAAACCGAGAATATGAATCCAAGGCTTGAGGAGAACACTATTGATGCCGAGAGAAGCAGGCCCACGTAGAACGGCGGAAGCCCCAATTGCGTCAAGTATATGGGCACGACTATTGTATTGGCTCCCCAAGCAATCCCGGAGATTGAAGACGAAGATACCAGCAGCGCCTCCTCTCTATTCATTTAAATGCCAAAACCAGTTTGTCCCTGCATTAATATGTTTATCCATTTAATCCATGATATTTGAGGCAGAAATGCGTCATTGAATTAATTGGGCAGCCTTATCCACGGCCTCCACGTTGCGCCTAATCATGAAGAGCAGGGCCAGAACCGATATGACCAGTATCCCGAAGACGTACCTAAGCCCAATAACGTCCGCCACGAGGCCCATGAGGGTGGGCGTAGCTATGCCTATAAGCATCATTACGGCGAAGAATTGACTATTAGCCGCATTCCTCTCCTCCGGCCTAAAGGTCCTCGTTATAGAGATGAGGGATAGAGGGTAGGTCAATCCATGGGGGACCCCCAGCACTAGGAGGGCGATGGCTAGCTCAGTCACGTTTCCCGCCGCGGTCATTAGGATAAGGCCGAGAACAGTCATGGAGACCGAGGCAGCCATTAGGGCCCACACCTTATTGGCCGGCCTTATGGATAGGTAAAGCCTAGCCAGGAGCGATGTTGTGAAGAAGAGGGAGAAGAGCCCCGTTGCCGTTGAGTAGGAGGCATGGAACTGTGATACGGCGTATATTCCACCAAACGCTGTGAGCGTTGAGAACGGTATGTTATATGCCAATATATTATATGTGGCGGTCTTAAATCCAGGGTTCGATAATACCTTGACTCGCCCCCCTCTCCTTTCCTCGCCTTGGGGGAATATTATGAGAGGAGACAACGCGGCAACCACTATGCCCATGGGTGCAAAGAATAGAAATGATGATCTAATGCTGAACCGTTTAAGTATTAATGCCTCTATGGCGGGTCCAACCACTAGGCTAACGCTGAGCGATAACGTGTATATGGATAAGAGCCGCTCCCTGGCTTTACGGTCAGGCAGGAGCCCGGCGGAGGTTATTATGTTGGGCATTATATTGCCGAGAACCACTCCAGCCACGGCTGATAGCGCCCATAACGAGATGGGATTAGCCAAGTAAAAGAGGGGGAGGATCGCGGCGTAGCCTATTGATGAGGCGATGAAGACTCTCCTTCGCCTAACTGCATCCAGTCTCGCATTGATTAGGACAGTGGTTAGGAATGTACCGAGGGACATCAATGCGGCCAGTACCCCTATCTCGGTATTGCTGTAATAGAAGAAGTATTTAGCCAGAAGCGGCACGGTGGTCATCAGCATGTTGTTGCTAGCCCTAACGGCAAACGTCATCGTCACTATTATCAATAGTACATAAATGAAATTGATTGCATCATTGTCCTTCATGGAGATCAACCATTATTGCTTAATTTTTAAAGCTTCGGGAGTTGAGGAGCAGGTGGTTTATGAGAATGGGTTTTTGAGCGATCTAGACCCTTTATTGGGGGGTATTAAGATCACGGCACTGCATTATTCGCTCCATTAACTCGCCATACGATGCTCGATCCCCAGAGACCCAAACTACCTAATATCCACAACCCATTGCAAAGAAGCGGCAAGCTCCCTGGAAATAAGTAAAGAAAAGCTCATCACAAATCAGAGAAACCCATACGGGACGGTCACAGTTTCCTGCTCCTGCTCCTCAATATTATTGATAACGCAATTATTAGGATCCCAATGGCTATCAAAGTGATTACTCGGGGCACATCATAGCCATAGTTGATTGAGAAATCATACCGAGCCCCTCGCCCAGTCGAGTCAAGCACCATTATGGTCACATTATTGACTCCCATCCTAGTTAAATTAATGGTCACTTCACTTCCACTGGCTACCTCCACCCCATTTAGGAACCACTTAATGCTGTACGGCGGGGTTCCATTATTGATAATGATCACCCCACGCGCCTCATAATCATCCAAAACGAAATTAGATATGGGGATAAGCGAGACATTAATTACTGGATCGGGGTTAACTCGTATCGTGATGCTTCTATCCACGGTGTAATTGCTGGCGTCCCTCAGCACCACGGTGAGGTCATGGGTCCCAATGCCGGGCCTAATTAACTGCGTTGCATTGATCACTGAGCCATCAAGGAGGGCCTCATAACTATATGGTGGGGTTCCATTAATTCCATTAAGGACCAGCGAGATCCCCTCGCCATCATCTATGGTGGTCGCGTTAAGGGAGATCAAGATCGAGGGATCGGGGTTCACGGAGATCATCACTGCCTTAGAATAGCTATACCCACTCGAGTCCCTCACAGTGGCGCTAAGCACGTATCTACCCACGCCTAACCGTAGGCTGCACATTGTTGTGCAATTAAGCCTAGTGGAGTTCAGGAGAACTTCGTAACTATACGGCGGCGTACCACCACTCGTGCTTAGATTAGCTAGAACTGTTTGACCGGCGTCCATGCTTGTGGCATTTATTGATAGGTGCAGTAATGGATCTGGATTAACGAGTACAGTGAATGACTTATTCACAGTGGATCCCCCTGAGTCCCTCATAATGATCGTTATTATATGGATCCCGGCTCCATTCATGCGAATGGCTTGGCTTAATTCGCCATAAATTAAACCAGTGACTGGACTACCGTTATCAAGAACCTCATAACTATATGGTGGGGTTCCATTAGCTCCAGCCGCGGTTATCTTAATCCATTGACCAGCATCCAGAATAGATGCATTAAGGGCAGCATTGAGGCTGGGGTCCCTCATTACCTCAATGTCACCAACCTCAGAGTAAACCTCGGCCCCCCTTGAGTCCCTCACCACTACCTGATATTGATGGACTCCAAGGGATAGATTACCCACGTAGATCTCGAAATCATGGAAAACCCCATCAGTGGTGTAGCTGTCCCTCGTCGCGCCATCCAGCACCAAGTAATAAGTGTATGGTGGCTCCCCTCCGCCAACATATATGGTTGCATTAATGGATGTATTCACGCCCTCATCCACAACCATGCTAGGCATGTGTTGCTTTATTATGGTTAATTCAACTATGAAGGGCACTCCAAGCCTAGGCACTCCATGCGATAATCGCACTCCCCCCTCATCATAGATAGCATTTACCCCGCTCACGGTCTCGGCCGTATTGCTGCCGAATATGTATATGCCTCTCGGCAATGCGTAACTATCATTAATCAGATAATAAAGATGCAGCGATGCATTGATGCCGTTAATTATTGCCTCGGAACCATTTGCATCGCCACCAAGCACAAACTCCGCATCGTAATACGAAGGCCCCTCCCCAACCATGTGATACCCATTAATCATTATTGCTGCCCTGGGGTCCTGTATCGGGATTGTGACGTTATCGTAATTGATTTCCTTGCCTCCATCATAATAGGCAAAGTGAATTATAATGCCGGAATCAAGCGTTTGAATCCATGTTGCTAACTTAATATTTAGGGGCAGGGAATAGCTTTGATTAGTATAGCTATACCAGTAGAAGTATCCACTGGGGGATGCCGCGACGCTGCCGCTGCCCCTTATTGATGAGTTGCTCAGGGTAGCGTTTGGGCTGCTCATATTCCATACATTATCTATCACATCGTAAGTCATGGATGAAGTATCCATTGCCACCACGTTCTGAAGCCAATAAGCGTATCGGCCCCTTGTTGAGTTGACTTGAAGAACCACGTTTAATTGAAGTGAGACCGCGTGTGGAGGTGCCGAGTTAATGGGTTCGCTGCTGGATACGTTAATGTAATATATCGAGGCGATGCCCACCGCTTCATTGGTTAATACACTGTATGGAACCAATAAGCCCGATTCGTTTATGACGCCGTAATCCGCTAAGCCTATTGGCGCTGGGGGCTCTGGATAAGATAGAAATGGATTGATCGGTATGGTGCCGTAGGAATAATCAATCATTGCAGACGTGTTGCTGGGGTTCCTTAGAATCAAGTACCAATTCCCCTCTCCAATGCTAACTAATCCACTTATGTTAAGTCCCTCATAGCGGGGGGCGGGCCAGTCACTTATTTGTTCGCTGTACTGGGTTTGATTAAGCACATAGATGTCAATTGAGGAATTGGAGGATACATGGAACCAGAGACTATAGTTACTCCAGTAATCACTGATGTTTATCGGTAATGCGCTGTAGGGCTTCAGGACTATTTGCGACGCGTTTATGCATATGGATGAGGCCACGACCAGTATGGCGACTAGGACTAAGTACCTCATCATCGTAGTTTCCCATAAATCTTGAGGAGCTCCACTCCTACCTTTATGCCCATCTCCATTTCAGGCGCATTAAGCCCATTGAGGAATCCAATCAATTCATCCTCTTGGCCGAGGCCCAGGAAGGGTATGGCGGCCTCCATAATTCTGGAGAGCGTTCCGGTGGCTTGGTAAAGCTGCCTAAGCTTATTGATGTTGATCTTTAACCAGGATAACGTGAGTCTCCTAACGAATGGATTATAAGCCCCAACAGCGAATGCTGAGCCCACGTCCTGCCTCTTCACGTCGCCCGAGAGCAGTAGTCCCAAGGCTAATGCATACTCGGCCGGGTCGCGGATGGCCATCATGGATAGAATTACCTTGATTCTATCCTCATCATTCCGTAGCCTAGAGTAGAGGGATGCTAAGGTCTCGAACGGCTTCTCGCCGGTGACGGCATACGCCGTAGCCACGGCTCTCCTCATGTTGGGATCCAGCGACTCGAACCTAAAGATATCGCTCGCTATTGATTTTGCATACTCATCATCAACTTGGGCCAGCCTCATTGCTACTATGCCCCTTAGGAGCACGCTATTTGCATCGCTGCGGCCCTCGAGAAGCCTTAATTGGGATCTATGGAACTCCGCGCTCTCGGTGCGGGTAGCCATATTTATCGCGAATAAAGTAGATAATTGGGACGAGACTTCCCAGGCAGGTAAGTAATCCTCCTCCTTCCTGAATCTCGATATGAAGGCCAAGTAATCCCGCAGCTTAATGCCGCCCTGCAGTAAGTGGGCATATATATCCGCCGCTATTCCCCATCTATCTATTGGCGACTCCGCGCCTCTCCAAGCTACTTCCCAGTCCCAGTACCTAGCCCTATAGAAACCAGTCTGGTTAATGTTGAGCTTAATGGATGAAATGGGGCCCTTAATTGTGGCGCTTTCCTCCATGAGAAGGGACTCCCGCCTACCATTAATGTAGTAAGTCAGCGGCACGGGCCACTTGCCCTCCTCGTCGCCGGCTAACTTAAACCTGGCTTGGCTTAACCTAGCATTGTCCCCCTCCTTCGTGACGGTCACGACGGGGTACCCCTCCTTATTAATCCACTCGCTCATTATTTTTATTACCGGTTTCCCCGAAGCGGTCTCTAGGCTACTCCATAGGTCTCCCGCCGTGGCATTGTCGTATTCATGTGCCTTTAAGTAGTTCCTGAGGCCTGCGCGGAACGCCTCGTCCCCAATGAATGCCTCAATCATCCTCAGTATGCTGGCGCCTTTGCCGTAACTTATTTCATCGAATATTTGCTCTATTTCCTCCTCCTTATTGACCGGCACATGTATTGGGTGGGTAGTTGACAGCGAGTCCCGCATCATGGCGCCCCCCGTCTCATTTAGGAGGAAGTCATACCAGTGCCTCCATTCTGGGAATAAGTTATCAATTGCCTTATAACTCATGAATGTGGCGAAGCTCTCGTTGAGCCATAGATCATCCCACCACTTCATTGTGACGAGGTCCCCAAACCATTGATGCGCCAATTCATGAGCCACGACCTCCGCCACCCTCCTCCTCTCCCCCTCGCTGCTATTCTCATCAGCTAGGAGAGCAGTTTCCCTGAAAGTTATTGCTCCCCAATTCTCCATGGCTCCTGCCGCGAATTCTGGCACTGCTATTAAGTGTAGCTTGGGGAGTTGATAAGGTATGCCAAAGTAATCCTCGTAATACTTAATGACCCTCTTAGCCACATCCATAGCGAATGCTCCCCTCTTCGCCTTGCCAGGCGGAGTTGCCACAATTATATCCACGCTGCCTAATTTATCCTTGATCTCCTCGAACTTGCCTATGCCCACGTAAAGCAGGTAAGTTGACATTCTGGGGGTTTCCTGGAACTCAATCACCTTCTTATCCCCATCCTTGACCACGCTCCGCGGCGGCGTGTTGAATATCACGTCCAGCCCATCCTTGACTCGAATGGTTACCTTGAATATGGCCTTATATGCGGGGTGATCAATGCATGGGAACATGCGCCTCGCCCCCGTGGCCTCGAATTGCGTCGTTATCATGTAGCCCCCCTCATAGGGAGCCCTATAGATCCCCATCAATAAGTCAGGCACTTTGCCCTCGAACTCGACTTCAATGCTCCTCTCGACGGGTGACTTTATGCTTATTGCCTTGCCATCATATACATAATCAATTGCTTTCCCATCGACCTTCACTCCCAGTATCGATAAGTCGACCGCATTCAGGGATAAGGGCGGCTCGCTGCTCATATCTATCTTAACATTGCCCCTATAGGATAATTTATCATAATCCACATCTAGATATAGGTCATATTTATTGACCTGCATATGGCTTCGACCCCTCATACCTATTAAAAGTTGCGTTAAAGCGGGAAAGGATAAAAGCTGCCCCTCCTTAATTGTCCAAATGTGCTCAGTATACATAGTTGGCGTTGGTCCCGGCGATTTGGGGCTCATTACAGTGAAGGCTCTTAGCATTATTAAGGAGGCCGACGTGATCGTGTATGATAGATTAATTCCACCTGATTTATTGGGGTTAACGAGGCCCGATGCGGAGCTAGTGTTCGCGGGGAAGGAGTTGGGTCACCATGTGATGGAGCAGGCGGAGATCAATGAATTATTGCTGAAGAGAGCTAGGGAGGGAAAGATGGTTGCCAGGCTACATGGTGGAGACCCATTCCTGTTTGGAAGAGGCTTTGAGGAGTGTCTTGAGTTATTACGGAACGGAATTAAATGCACAGTTATTCCAGGCATCACTAGCGCAATAGCGGCCCCAGAACGGTTTCTAGTGCCCTTAGTGGTGAGGGGCATAGCCAGCAGCGTTGCAATAGTGACGGGTACGGAGGATCCCAATAAGGGCAAGCGATTCGTTAACTTCAAGGAGCTGGCGGGCAAGGTCGATACGATAGTTGTGCTAATGGGTAGGCACAGGATAAAGGAAATAGCCGAGGAATTAGTGGCTGGAGGATTAAGCCCAGCCACGCCCGTGGCGGCCATAAGCAAGGCATTCATGGATGGAGAAAAAATCGTGTTCACCACTTTGAGGGATGTGAATGGCGATGAGTTGGAGTCGCCGGTGGTTTTCGTGATAGGCAATGTAGTTCAGGCAGCCGCGTCACTAAGCAATGCGGGGAAGCAGTCTATTCCTAATAGGAAAGATGGATGACGTAATGTTAGATGTCGCTCCAGACTGCTGGCTTTTTATATTCCTCCCCGGAGATTATGCCTACCTGATAAAACAAACAACAAACCTCGCCCCTTCTAGGGGCGGGGATTCCTAGAATTTTTAGGTGCTTGTGTGGAAGGTGCTATTGTTCCGCTGGTGAATTTTTGGGGAATGGGGGCCGACTCACCCCCGCAATGC